>JAZLIM010000017.1:0-15605 GCA_045617385.1 Treponema sp. | reverse complement strand
CTTGTTCAATAGAAAGTCTCATTTACTCAGACGAAATGAAAGCGCCTGAAGAAATCCCGGAACAGGATTTTGAAAAAATTTATGGCAGTCCTTTACCAAAAGATGCCGGAAAAGCAAAGCGCCCTTTCACAATGGAAAACTGCCTTTCCGATGTTCAGAGTTCTCCATTTGGAAGAATGTTCACAAAAATCACTCTGAAAATTATGAACGGTACTATAACAAGCGAAGAAGGACAGGATTTAATGATGAAAGCTGCAATGCTTGAAATGCCTTTTTTCAGCCTGTGGGTTTCAAGTAACGGGATGATAAGCGAAAAGATAATGAAATTACTTCTCTGGTGTTTCAATCACCTTTAAAGTTTTCCGGCGGAATCCAAGATAACGAAGCCAGGCTGTAACACCACTTATAAGCCATACAATTCCTACCGACCACCAGATTCCCCATACTCCGAAGAAAGGAATCATTGTAAGGAAAACAGGAACTGTAAAGCGGCCGATTACTTCAATAATTCCGTTGTAAAGGGCAAAGAAACTGTCACCTACTCCGTTCAAAACTCCACGTACTGTATAAATGAGTCCCAGGAAGAAATAGAACCAGCTTGTGATTTTAAGAGACATTGCACCCATTTCAATTACTTCAGCTTCGTTGATAAAGATGCTTGTAATCTGCTTTGCAAAAATCTGCATTACAATCAGCATGATTATTGTAAAAATCACCATGAGTTTCATGCCTTTTCTGTAGCCTTTAAGCAGGCGGTCCATTTTTCTGGCTCCAAAATTCTGCCCGGTAAAAGTTGAAAGAGCGGCGCTCAAAGTCTGGTAAGGCTGATGGATAAGCTGTTCAATACGGCTTGTTGCAGTAAAGGCGGCAACGGCCACAGCGCCGAAAGTATTTACAACTCTCTGAAGTGCCATTGTGGAAATTGCGATAAGCGAGAA
This sequence comes from Treponema sp., assembly GCA_045617385.1. Classification (GTDB taxonomy): domain Bacteria; phylum Spirochaetota; class Spirochaetia; order Treponematales; family Treponemataceae; genus Treponema_D. Next base: position 14,667 of record JAZLIM010000017.1, on the reverse strand, counting down.
CTGAAGGGAAAGCGGCACTCCGATTTTTACGGAACGTCTTATAACTTCAGGATTTATCTTCATATCTTCCTTACTGAGCTTGAAGTATTCATTGGTTCTGAAAGCAAAAACAAGACAGGCAGCCCCAGAAATGAACTGGGAAATAAGGGTGGCAACTCCGGCTCCAAAAACTCCCATACCGAATGTCTTAACAAAAAGAAGGTCCAGGAATGTATTCAGGATGCATGAAAAAATCAGAAAGTATAAAGGTGTCTTTGAGTCTCCAAGGGCACGCAGCATGGAAGAAATGTAGTTGTAAACAGAAACGAAAACAAGCCCTACACAGGTAATGCGAAGATATGTAAAAGCTTCAGGAAAAATATCAGACGGAGTATCAAGAAGGCGTAAAAGTGGTCCCGAAAGAAAAAAAGCTGCAATCCCAACAACAAAAGGGAAAGCAATCATTATGTAGCCCACATTTGTAATACAGCTTTTTACGTTTTTTGTGTCTCCGCTTCCGAAGTTCTGTGAAGTTACAATTCCACCACCTGAACCGACACCGTTACATAGAGCAAAAAAGAAAAAGCCCATAGGACCTGTAACACCAACAGCGGCAAGAGCATCTGCTCCAACAAGTTTTCCAACAATAATAGAATCAACAATATTATAAAGCTGCTGAAACAGATTCCCGATAAGCATAGGAATGCTGAAACGGATAAGAAGGCCTGTAATGCCGCCTTCTGTCATGTTCAAAGTTGAATTCTTCATAACAAGGAATACTAATAAATCGTAATCGCGAAAACTATAACGAATTTACCCTACAATATAACAAAAAAGCTGACCTGAGCGGAGTTTTCCGCCAAGGTCAGCTTTTTGAGTTTTAATCAAATGGCCCCTGAGCTTGTCGAAGGGCAAAATTTGATTCCGAAACAAGTCCGGTATGACTGTAATGTGTTCAACCTTACATACAGGTGTATCCGCCGTCTACTGGAACCATGATTCCGGTAACGTAGCTTGAGCTTGGAGCTGCAAGGAAGATTGCGGCTGAATCAAGTTCACCTTCGTTTCCGTAGCGTTCTTCTGGAATCATTGTTTTTGCATTTGCCTGGAAGAAGTCAGAATCAAGAGTTTCTTTTGTAAGCGGTGTGTAGAAATAGCCCGGACAGATTGCATTAACTGTAATGTTGTATTTTCCCCATTCTGCGGCCAGGGCACGTGTAAGGTTTACAACCCCACCCTTTGCTGCGTGGTAAGGAGAAGAACCTGCCACTTTGTTTCCAACAAGACCGTACATAGATGCAATGTTGATGATGCGTCCGTATTTGTTAGGAATCATAGATTTCTTTGCGGCGGCACGTGCAACCTTGAATGTTCCGAAAAGGTCAATGTTCATTTCGTGTTCGAACTGTTCGTCTGTAATGTCTTCTGCAGGAGCAACAGCACCTGTTCCGGCATTATTAATTACGATGTCGATCTTTCCGAACCTGGCGATTGTTTCATCAACTGCAGCTTCAACATTTGCAGTGTCTGTAATGTCACACTGAACGGCAAGTGTTTCAACTTTGAATTCGTCAGCAATTGCTTTAGCAACTTCTTCAATTTTATCTTTGCGGCGAGCCATAACGACAATTTTAGCACCCTGATTTGCAAGGGCTTTTGCCATCTGTACTCCAAGACCGCCTGAAGCACCAGTTACAACTGCAACCTGACCTGTAAGATCAAAATAATTTTTCATATTATTACCCCCTGTTTATATAATAATAATATCTATTCGTATTCTTCAATAATTTCTTCAGCAATCTGGCGGCGTGATCTACGGCGGTCCATTGAAAGCTTCTCAATATATTTATGTGCATCAGCTTCAGAAAGACTTTTATTTTCTATAAGCAGCCATTTTGCCTTGTTGATGATTCGGATATCCTGCATCTTGTCCTGAAGAGATTTCTTTTCTTCATCGAATTTCTGGAATCTGAAAGTCATGGCGCTGAGCATCCGCACGGCAGTATAGAACATTTCAGGACTCACAGGTTTTGGAAGAGTTACGATACCTTCTTCTTCTACCTGACTTGAAGCCTGGTCATACATGTCATTCTGAACAAGGAGCATGATTCCCATGGAAGTATCAGAAAAACTCTGGGCAAACATAGCACCGTGTTCATCAGAAAGCGGAGAATCAATTATAAGAATATCAACAGGAAGTTCCAGAAGTTTTCTTCTGGCATCACTTCCGCTCGTTGCGTGGAAAACAGGGAAAAAGTCTGAAGGCGGAAGGATAGCTTTAATGTTGGAAAAAAAGCTTTCCGATTCCGAGACGATCATTACTTTTCTTGCAGTCTTCAGTTTTGCCATTTCTAAAAGGAGCCCTAGTTTGAAGAAATCAGACAGTCAAGCATACTCTGCGGGAATACTTTCTTTATGAACTCACTGCTTCTTGCTTTATCAACTGCAGATGAAAGACTTTCCGGAAGCTTCCGTAATTTTGAAGTCACTTCGGATGGAGCTGTATACACGTTCAGTTCAACAGGATCTGCAGGCTTGAGGTTTCTTTCGATTCCATCAAGACCGGCAAGAATAATAAGGGCATAAGCGATATATGGATTTGTGCATGGATCCGGAGAACGCACTTCAATACGTGTTTCTTCCCCGCCTCTTGTAGCAGGCACACGGATAAGCTGAGTACGGTTCTGTGTTCCCCAGCCTACGTATTTTGGAGCCTTGTCTGAACCAAGACGTTCGTAAGAATTAAGAACAGGATTCAGGAAAGCAGTCATTTCTTCGATATGTTCAAGAATACCGGCCAGGAACTGTGGAAGCACATCTTTTCCGTCTTTTGATTTAACTGAAACACTGATATGGAATCCGTTTCCGCTCTTTCCGCTTAATGGTTTCGGACTGAAGTCTGCTGTAAGACCGTTGCGGACTGCGCAGGTTCTTACTACCGACATAAGGTTTATGATATTGTCTGCAGTCTTCATAGGGCTTGCACGGCGGATATCAATCTGATTCTGACCCGGACCTTCTTCGTGGTGAGATGCTTCCGGATGAATATCCATTTCTTTGAGAGTAAGGACAATCTCACGGCGGATATTTTCACCTTTGTCTGCAGGAGCAACATCAAGGTAACCTGCATTATCGAAAGGAATCTTTGTAGGATTTCCTTTTTCGTCGTTATGGAACAGATAGAATTCACATTCAGATCCAATCTTAACATTAAGGCCGGCCTTTTTTGCTTTTTCAGCAGCCTGGAAAAGAATGTAACGGCTGTCGCGTTCAAAAGGAGAACCGTCGGCATTGTGGATTTCACAGAACATGCGTACTACTTTTCCGGTTGTACTGCGCCATGGAAGAACTGTGAGAGTTGAAGGAATTGGAACAAGGAAAAGGTCTGAATGGTCAGGAGTTGCAAAACCGTTTATGGCAGAACCATCAAAAGAGATTCCGTCTTCAAAGGCACAGTCCAGCTGTTCCGGGGTAATTGCGAGGTTTTTCAGATTACCAAGAAAATCACAGAATGCAAGACGGATGAATTTTACATCCTCCTGGCGGATAAATTCGATTACTTCTTCTTTTGAATAGTCCATATTTATGTCCTTAATTTTTAAACTATTCAGATTTTAGTATTTTTACCTTTGTTTTTCAATTTGTTGTATATCACTCTTTATTGATATATAATTACTTCTATATATGAAGAAGTTTTTATTATTAGGAATTGTCTTTTTCAGCTTTATTTCTACTTCCTGTTTTGTAACAACAAAGGCAATTGATACAGTTTCAACAGGTCTTTCCGGCAGTAACAGGAAAGGCATTCCACAGAAGAAAAAGAAAACCGAAAAAAACGGCGCAATGTTTGCAATCACAAGTGATTCAGACATAACTCTTGTAGGTGACTTCTTCCCTACTGCCCTCAAAATGTACGAAATCATTCAGTCCCAGAACCCGGAACATCTTGGACTTTTAAGCATGACAGGTTCCCTGAACGTAATGTATGCAAATGCCTTCGTTCAGTCTCCGGCTGATCTTCTTGGAATCGACGACTTTGAAAAACAGAACGAAGAGTATCTCAGAGCAAAAGCCCATTACATCAAAGGGCGAGACTTCTGCATGGATGCGCTGAACGGGCGCCATAAAGATTTCAAGGCCCTCATTAATTCAGGCGATGAAGCTTCCATTGAAAAAGCCTGCAGCATGCTTGATAAAAATGACGTTCAGGCCGCTTACTGGGCCGGTGCCGGCTGGCTTGGTGCATTCAGTCTGGACCCTCTGAATCCGGAACTTCTTGGTAACCTTTCGGCTCCGGTTGCAATTCTTGAAAAAGCAAACGCTCTGGATCCTTCATATTCTGACGGTGCAATTCTTGAAGTTCTTGCCCGTTTCTACGCCGCTGCCCCTGAAAGTTTTGGCGGAAGCATGGAAAAGGCAGTTGAATACTGCGACCGTGCCCTTGAGCTTACAAATGGTACAACACCTAACCCGTACATCATCCGGGCAGAATGTTTCTGCATTCCAACCGGAGATGAAGAAGGTTTCGTTTCAAACTTAAAGAAAGCCCTTGCTATAGATCCTGATGCAAATCCATCAACAAGACTCACAACCACCATCAGCCAGAAGAAAGCCGCAAAACTGCTTGCTTCAAAAGGCGACTATTTTCTTGAATGGTAATTTTTTTTCGAGGTAAACACATGACTTTTAAAAAGACAGTTCTTTCAATTGCAGTTTCACTTCTGGTACTTGCTTCTACAACTGCACAGACTGCATTGAAAATTGCCACAATCGCACCATCCCGTTCTGTATGGGATATTGAATCAAAACGTATTTCCCAGGAATGGTCACAGATTACAAACGGCCAGGTAAAGATGCAGTTCATGAATGCAACAGCCATGGGTGGTGAAACAGGTGTCGTTTCAAAACTGAACGCAGTCCGCCCTGGCCAGAAAGCCCCGATTGACGGAGCCGTTTTTACAAACATTGGAATTGCAGCCCTTTCTCCGGACACAAATATCTTTACACTTTGTGCTCCTTTCCTTTTCCGTAACCAGGAAGAAATCGATCTTATTTATGAAACTTTCAAACCACAGATTTCAGAAGCCCTTTCAGAAAAAGGTTATGTCCTTATTGGAAAATTCATTGTCGGATGGGCCTACTTTTACACAAAGAAACCTGTACACTCAATTGAAGACTTAAAAAGCCAGAACCTTTCTGTTGGAGGCATGGGGCTTTCAGATCTTTCAGATGCTTTCAAAATTGCAGGTTACAAATGTGAAGACGTACCTGCAAACAAAATGCTTCAGAGCATGAAAACTCCGGGCGGCCTTGAAGGCTTCTACACAATCCCAATGTACGGTTATGCCGGTCAGTACTACAAAGAACTTCCATATATCCTGAACCTTCCTATCTGTCCGATTATCTGTACTTTCATTCTGAACGAAAAGACCTGGAACAGCTTCACCGACGAACAGAGAAAAGCAATGCTTGAGTCTGTTCAGAAAAGCGAAAAGAACTTTGTTGAAGAACAGAAAAATGCCGACAGAGAATATCTTGAGCTTTCTGAAAAAGGCGGCTGTACTCTTGTAACTCTTAACGATGCAGAACTCAAAGCTATGGAAGAAGCTCTCAGAAAAGATACTCTCTCCATGACAAAGAGCGGAATCATTAACGAAAAATTCTACAATGATATTCAGAAGGTATTGAAGGAATACCGCGGAGAATAATCAGATACGGGGACTATGATGCTTAGAAAAATAGAAGACTGGATTTCATCTTTTCTTGTTGCTGTTCTTGCTTTACTCCCCCTTGTTTTAAAGTTCGTCCAGGGCTGTCTAAAAACTCCCGTTCTTGGATCAGACCTTGCAATCCTGAACTTCGTTTTTCTTTTTTCATGCATAGCAGGAATCGTTACCTGGCGTGATGACCGCCACCTGAACCTTGCTTCCTTTACAGACAGATTTCCTTTGTGGTTTCAGAAAGCCGCAAAAGAAATAATGACAGCTTTTACAGTCTGTATCCTTACAGCCCTTTTTCTGGACTGTCTCTGCCAGATTTCAAATTCACTCCAGTTCACAGAAACTTTCTGGGGCTTAAGCTCAAAGCTTTTCTTTGCATTCCTTCCTGTGTGTTATGCAGCAATGATTGTAATGAAGGTGTGCAGAAATATTTCTGAAAGCAGCAGAAAAGCCACCGCTTGGATTTCCTCCGGCATTGGAATCATTCTTGCATTCTTTATTTCTCAAAGTTCAATTACAGGAATCCTTTACTATCTTTTCGGTCTTGAAGAGCTCCCTGTTCTTTTTGCAATAAACAGCTGGTGGATTACCGTTTCCCATTCTGCATTATGGGTTTTCATTATCCTTCTTGTTTTCATGGCATTCCTCGGCCTTCCCCTTTTCCTTGTACTGGCCGGAATTTCATACATTCTTTTTTCCCAGAGCGGCGGTTATGTAGACGTAATTCCTCTGGAAACTTACCGTATCCTTACAGACAGAAACATTGCAGCCATTCCGCTTTTTACAATTGCTGGCTACATCCTTTCACAGTCTTCTGCCGGAAGCCGTTATGTTTCTGTTTTCAAAAGTCTTTTCGGCTGGTTCCGCGGCGGAACAGTTGTAGCCGCCGTAATCGTAACCACTTTCTTCAGTACTTTTACCGGAGTTTCAGGAGTTACAATCCTTGCTCTTGGTTCTCTCCTTACTGTTGTTCTGACAGGAAACGGATACGACAAAGACAGGGCCGAAAGCCTTGTTACTTCAAGCGGAGCTATAGGACTTCTGTTCCCGCCAAGTGCCGCAATCATCATGTACGCCACCACAAATTATTTCTCTCTTGATGTATTTGAACTTTTTAAAGGGGCTCTTATTCCTGGAATAATTCTGGCTCTTACCATGATAGGAGTTGGATTTTTCTTTGACCGACAGAAGGAACGACCGGCCTTTTCTATCAAAGAAATCGGAAAATCAATCTTCAACTGTATTCCTGAACTCCTTATGCCTGTTTTCATCTGCTTTTTCTATTTCAAAGGATTCTTTGATCTTTTTGAAGTTTCGGCATTTTCTGTAATTTATGCCTTTGTGGTTTCAACACTTATCCGTAAAGACTTTGACTTTAAAAAGTCAGTGGAAGTTGTAGCTTCCAGCGTTCCGGTTTCTGGCGGTGTACTTTTCATTCTTGGTGCCGCAAGCGGAATCAGCTACTTTATGCTTGATGCAAATATTCCATATATTCTTACCGAATTCATAAACCAGTATGTTCATTCAGCATTCCTGTTCCTCATACTCATGAACATTTTCCTCCTCATAATCGGATGTCTTATGGACATGTTCAGTGCCATTCTTATTGTTTCACCTCTTCTTTTACCGATTGCAGAAAGCTTTGGAATTGATCCTGTTCAGGCTGCCGTAATATTCCTTCTTAATCTTTCAATTGGCTTCCTTACTCCTCCGGTTGGAATGGATCTTTTCATTGCCTCCTATGCCTTTGATAAACCTCTTCCCAAAGTCATAAAAGGAATGCTTCCGTTCTTCGTAGCCCAGATTGCGGTGCTCCTTCTGATAACTTATATTCCATGGTTTACACAGGTTCTTTTATAAAATCATAAAGACTCTGCAAGAAATCAAAATCTCCAAAACCTTAATTATTTTGCATTTCTACAAGAAAGGTGATACAATGGAAAATAAGTTTGGAGATATTGGATATAATGTATAACTATCTTGGTGAAATCATTTCACTTTTTATAAGTCTTGTTTTCATTTTTTTCATCCTGAAATCTTACTATCTCAAAGACAAGAGAAACCTTCTTTTCTTTTTCTGCAATGTTGCAATTATTTTTTCATGCGGACTTGATATCCTTTCCTGTCTCATGATTGAAAATGCTTATGCTTTTTCGCATACAACCTGTACCATTGTTACAACTGCTTTTTTTATAAGTCTTTCAATTGTACCGTTTCTCTGCTGTCTTTACTGTTATGCATCAATCAATTCCACAAAGATTACAACTTCAGTATTTCATGCTGTCCTTTATTCCCTGTTCGGTTCATTCCTCATAATCATTCTTTCAAATCCGAAAACAGAATGGCTTTTCAGTTTTGACCAGGACATGAATTACGTCAGGGGTCCTTTTGCACAGCTCACTTATGTACTTGTTGCGGGTTATATCCTTCTTATGGAAATTACGGTAATTATCCACAGAAAACATATTGTCCCGAAAATCTTTTCTGTATTTGTAATTTACCCTGTTGTATGTTCACTCACCCTTATAATCCAGTTTTTTAATCCTTACTGGATTACATCGGGTGCTTCAGGTGCAATCACGCTCATTATTCTTTATGTCGCAATCCAGTCCGACAAAATTGAAATTGATTTCAGAACAGGACTCAGAACATCCACACATCTCTGGCGTGTCCTTTCAAGACGTAAACGTCAGTACACTCTTTCTTTATTCTCAATAGAAAACTATGTATACCTGCGTGAAAAAATCGGATCAACAGAACTTGAACGTATAGTCTATCAGATGACAGCTTTCCTCAGATCTTACATTAACGGTGAAATCTACAGCGATGGTTCACGCTTTTATGTAATAAGTCCTCTTGGAATAAACAACCGCGGCCTCCTTATCCATGCAATGAAGAAGTTCCGCGAAGTTCAATCCGGGTCCGGTGTTTTCACAATCGATTATCTGGCCGCATCGGTGGATGTTCCTTCCGACGCAAAAGATCATGACGAAGCTGCAAAACTTCTGGATATCATCATTGCAAAAGGCCGCGAACAGAACACTGCACAGTTCTTGACCTGTACTGATGAGATCAAATACGAATACCAGAGAACAAAAACAATTCTCCAGATTCTTGACCGTGAGCTTAATGTTGGTTCAAAACAGTACATGGTTTACTTCCAGCCGATCATGTCTCTGAAACAGAACAAGTTCCTTTATGCGGAATCTCTCTCAAGGCTTAACAACACAGAACTTGGAGACATAAGTCCTGCAGAGTTCATTCCTATTGCAGAAAAATACGGGCTTATCGAAAAACTCGGAAGACTGAACTTTGAAAAAGTCTGTGATTTTATCAGCAAGAACAAAGAAGTTGTTAAAGCTGTTTCCGTAAACTTTTCGGTTTACCAGATGACAAGTCCTGACATTGAAGACTTTGTTCTTGGAACTGTAGCCAAATACGACATTCTTCCTGAAAACATCATCATTGAAATCACAGAAAGTATCGTTATTGAAGATATGGACCTTATCCGCCAGAAGATGGATTTCCTTTCCCAGAAAGGTTTTGTCTTCTACCTTGATGATTTCGGAACCGGTTTTTCAAACTTTGCAAACGTTATCAAACTTCCTTTCAGTACAATCAAAATTGACCGTTCCTTTGTACTTGAAATGGAAAAAGACGGCTCAATGGCAAAGCTTGTAAGAAACCTTATTTCTACATTCAAGGATTCCAACCTGAAGATTCTTGTGGAAGGAGTTGAAAACCCTGTACAGGACCAGCTTGTAAAGAATGCGGGTGCCGACTTCATCCAGGGCTTCCATTATTCACGCCCACTCCCTATGGACAAGTATCTGGAACTCCTGAAAGCCCAGTAAAAGCAAATGTTTCTCTTGACAGTAACACTGTTACTGTGTATAGTAACAGTATAAGGTTTCTATGAATAGAAACAGATGGAGAAACATAATGAACAAAAGAACAGACTGTATTTACGAAACACTCCCAAGTGACAGATATACTCCTTTTTCACTTGCAAAGAAAATCGGAGCAAAAGCAATCCTTGAAAGTGCCAGATTCAATGCAGGAAAAGACCGTTATTCAATTCTTATGACCGAAGAAGCCTTCCATATTCTTCAGGATGATGACGGAATTGCATTCATGATTGACGGCCGCCGTGTTCCGTTTACAGAAAAGACAGTTGCATCAGCTGGAAGTACAATTGAAATGATCGCTCCAGGTTCAACTGTTCCACATAAACCTGATATCCTTGATGCCCTTTTATACGTTGCCCAGGAAAACGAACTTCCTGTAAAAGGAATTCCTCTTCCGGCTTCAGGGGTTGGTTACCTTTCTTATGAATTCTGTGCCCGCTGTGATACAATCAATCTTGCACCACAGACTGATGAACTTAAGATTCCTGAAAGTGAATTCGTAGTTGGTCACCTTTATATTGTTTTTGACCATTTCTCAGAACAGCTTCATATTTTCGGTCTGAACTACATGGAACACCAGATTGATCTTGAAAAAGCAGTTTCAGACCTTAAGAAACGCCTGAACGACCTGGACTTCAGCTATCTTTCAGCTCCGGAAGACGTTATGCCAAGCCGCATCATTACAGATCTGGCAGTTTCAGAAAAAGAATACAAAGACAAAGTTGTTGCCCTCAAAAAGGAAATCATTGCCGGAAACATCTTCCAGGCAGTTCCAAGCCGTAGACTTCAGATTGAATGTGAGAACTCTGCAATGGAAATCTACCGCCGTCTCCGTTCAATCAACCCAAGTCCATACCTTCTTTACATTGACTTTGGTGACCGCCAGCTTGTTGGTTCAAGCCCAGAAAGCCTTGTTCGCGTACGTGACGGAATTGCATCTATCCGCCCTATTGCAGGAACACGCCGCCGCGGTAAAGACAATGCAGAAGACGAAGCACTTAAAGCAGAACTGCTTGCCGACCCTAAAGAGAACTCAGAACACCTTATGCTGGTAGACCTGGCAAGAAATGACCTTGGCCGTGTATGTGAAGCAGGTTCAGTTGAAGTAACACGTTATATGGACTGTGAATATTTCAGCCACGTTATGCACCTGGTTTCAGATGTTCAGGGAAAAGTACGCAGTGACTTCAAACAGATTCAGGTACTCCGTTCTGCCTTCCCTGCCGGAACCGTTTCAGGTTCACCAAAAATCAGCGCAATTGAAATCTTAAGCCGCCTTGAAAAAATCAAGCGCAGATTCTATGCAGGTGCTGTTGGATACATTCAGACAAGCGGAGACCTGGATTTCTGTATCGGAATCCGCTGTGCACTCAAACAGAATGCAACATGGAGCCTTCAGGCTGGTGGCGGTATCGTTTACGATTCAAACCCTGACCGTGAATGGGAAGAAACAAACGAAAAACTTGGAGCTCTGAAAGCAGTTGTTACAGGCGAAAAAAGATAAAAGTTTTTAGGAGAAAGGAAATGATTTTAGTTATTGATAATTACGACAGCTTTACATACAACGTTGTTCAGGCTTTACAGCGTCTTGGAGACGAAGAAGTACGTGTAGTACGTTCAAAGGAAATTACAGTTTCAGAAATTGAAGCAATGAACCCAAGCCGCCTTGTAATCAGCCCGGGTCCTGGAACACCTTCAGAAGCCGGTGTTTCAATTGAAGCAATCAGATACTTTGCCGGAAAACTCCCGATTCTTGGAGTATGTCTTGGCCACCAGGCAATTGGTGAAGCATTCGGCGCAAAGATTGTTCAGGCCAAATACATCCGCCACGGTGTAGTTGAAGAAATGGACACAGACGGACGCGGACTTTTCCGCATTATGGGCAAGAAAGGAAAGTTTACACGTTACCATTCCCTGGCAATTGATGAAGCAACTCTTTCTCCTGATTTTGAAGTTACAGCCCGTGCTGCCGACGGAGAAATCATGGGCATCCGCCACAAGACATTCTGCATTGAAGGTGTTCAGTTCCATCCGGAATCAATTGCTTCTACAAACGGAGATGATATCTTCAGAGCATTCTTAAGCTACCGCCGCGAAAACCTTAACGTACCTGGTCTTTTGAACAAGCTTGTAGCTAAGGAAGATCTTACAGAAGACGAAGCTTCCCTCTTTATGGAAAACCTTGCAGACGGAACTCTGGATGAAAAAGTTACATCTGCTGTTCTTATGGGCCTTGCATGTAAAGGTGCCGCTGTTTCTGAAATCGTAGGTTTTGCAAAGGCTCTTCTTAAAGTTAAGAAGCCTCTTCCTGTTACATTCCATGACCATGCAGAAATTGTTGGAACCGGTGGAGACGGAAAAGGTTCATTCAACATCAGTTCCCTTTCTGCAATTGTTTCGGCAAGCTGTGGTCAGATTGTTACAAAGCACGGAAACAGAGCTGTTTCTTCAAAATCAGGTGCTGCCGATTTCTTTGAAAATCTTGGAATCAACATCATGGCTTCACCAGATAAAACATGTGAACTTATCCAGAAGACAAACTTCGGTTTCCTTATGGCAACTGTTTACCATGCAGCTATGCGCTTTGCAGCTCCTGTCCGCAAGGCAATGGGAATCAAGACTATCATGAACATTATGGGACCTCTTCTGAATCCGGCAGGAGCTGAATATGAAGTTCTTGGTGTTTATTCAAAAGACCTTATGTCTACTTACGCTCATGCAGCAAAACAGCTTGGTGCAAAACGTGTAATGGTAATCACAAGTGATGACGGATATGATGAAATCAGTCCTTGTGCAAAAACTCACGTTTACCAGATCAATGGAGACGGAAAGGAATATCAGTACGTTATTGATCCGGAAAACTTCGGACTTTCAGGAATGAATGAAGATGAACTTCTTGGTGGAGACGGAAAAACAAACGCCGAACTTGCAATGGAAGTTCTGAACGGAGGTGGACGCCCGACAATCAAGGCAGCAGTTTGTCTGAACTCAGGTGCCCTTCTCTATATCAGTGGAAAAGCAAAAACCCTGAAAGACGGCTTTGAAATGGCAAAGACTGCAATTGATTCAGGAAAGGCAAAAGCACACCTTGAAAAGATTGTTTCACTTTCAAAAGAAATCAACAGATAAGGTCTTAAAGCCACTTTAAAATTTATGAATATACTTGATGAAATTGTTGAACAGAGGAAAAAAGACCTGGCAGAAAACGGGCTCGGAATGGGGTTCGAAATCCCTTCCGAAAGAACCCGTCCTGTAGTTCCCTTTCTTCCTGGTAAAGGAGTAATCCTTGAAGTAAAGCGTGCTTCTCCAAGTAAAGGCGATATTGCACCGGACCTTGATTCTGCCGCAACTGCCCTTTCTTATGTTGAAGCAGGAGCTGCTGCTATTTCCTGCCTTACAGAAGAACACTGGTTCAAAGGAACTCTTGATGACCTTAAAAAAGTCTGTAAAGCTGTGGGAACTAAGGCTGCAGTCCTCAGAAAAGATTTTCTGATTCACGAAGATGAAATCGACGTTGCCTATAAATGCGGTGCCGATGCAGTTCTCCTGATTGCCCGTATTCTGGACGATGAAAAAATTGTAGCCATGGCTAAAAGAGCCGAAAGCCTTGGAATTACTTCCCTGGTAGAACTGAAAATAGAAGATGACCTCAGAAAGCTTTCTCTTGTAGCAAAAGAAGTGTCTGAAAAGTCTGTAGTCTGCGGAGTAAACAGCCGTGACCTTAAGAACTTTGCCATCAACCTCCTTACTCCAAGCGGAATACTTTCTGAAATCAAAAAGATTATGGGAAAAGATGCCCGTGTAGTTTTTGAAAGCGGAATCAGAACTCCCGAAGCTGCTTCTTTTGCAGGAAGCCTCGGCTTTACTGGAATGCTCCTTGGCGAAGCTGCAGCAAGAGATCCTTCAAAAGCAAAGAGCCTTGTTCAGAGTTTTGTTTCTTCAAAAAGCACAAAGCAGGCTGAGTTCTGGACAAAAATTGCAGTGGAACTTAGAGAGCGGAATCTTTCGGGAGTTTCTGAAAAACGTCCGCTCATCAAGATCTGTGGCATTACAAACAAGGAAGACCTTGAACTTGCAGCCTCTTATGGACCTGATTTCATTGGTTTTGTTTTCTGCAAGGTCAGTTCAAGAAACGTTACAAAAGACATTCTTGATTCTATGAAAGAAACTATTCTTTCGGTAAAAAGCAAGGGAATCAGAACAATATGTGTAATCACAGAAACTGAAAGCGAAGAAGGAAAACTTGCACTTGCTAGCCTTAATGAAGGTCTTTTTGACGCTGTTCAGGTTCACGGTTACGAAGCAGCCATGAGTTTTCTGCAGGATGAATCCTTCCGTGCCTTACCTCACTACTGTGCAGTTCCTGTAAAAACAGAAGAAGACCTTAAAAAACTTGAAGACTTAAGAAAACTTGGGGAACCTCGTATTCTTGTAGATGCAAAAGTTGAAGGTCTTCCGGGGGGAACGGGAGTCCGTGTAGACGGAAGCCTTGTGGATATTATCCGCAAGAAGCAGAGACTCTGGCTCGCCGGTGGAATTAATTCTGATAATGTATACAATATTATACAGAATTCCAGCCCGGAACTTATTGATATTGCATCGGGAGTTGAACAGACACCCGGCAAAAAAGATGCAGATAAAATAAAAAAACTTTTTGAACAGATTAAGGAGATATAAATGACTTATTCTACAGACGGATTTTTTGACAATTACGGAGGCAAATACGTAGCGGAAGTTCTTCGCCGTCCACTGGACGAACTTGAAGTTGCCTTCAAAAAATATATGGCTGATCCTGAATTTCTTGAAGAATTAAAAGTAATCCGCCGTGACTACATTGGCCGCGAAACACCACTCTACTATGCACCAACAGCAACAAAACTTCTTGGCGGTGCCCAGATTTACATAAAGCTTGAAGGCCTTGCAAATACAGGGGCACACAAAATCAATAACGCTATCGGACAGTGTCTCCTTGCTAACCGCATGGGAAAACAGCGTATCATTGCAGAAACAGGTGCCGGCCAGCATGGTCTTGCAACTGCAGCAGCCTGCGCAAAGCTTGG
>JAZLIM010000016.1:0-45500 GCA_045617385.1 Treponema sp. | reverse complement strand
ATTGACGCAAAGAATCTTTTATATAAAATTGAAGATATAGGTTTTATGGAACTTACTGCTGATGATGTAGTAAGAAACCCTCTTGTACGCAAGATTGTAAAGGCTTACGAAGAACATGAAAAAGAAGAACAGTAATACAGTAAAAAACAGAGAAAATATTTTTGCTTCTTTTCTGAAGAATACAGGAAAATATGTAAAGAAGAATTACGCCTATCTGATTGTTTTCATTTTAGGATTCCTTGCCGTTTCATTCATAAATTTCTGTAAGGTTTCAACTACAGAATCTGTGGCTTCCTTTATTATGGACGATTTTGAAATCGGGCAGATTTCAGACAGAACTATTGTTGCCGAAAAAACAATTCCTGCTGACCAGATTAATCCGGTTACAATTCTTAAAGGTGAAAAAATCATAAAAAAAGGATTTCCAATTACCGAAGAAAGCTACGAAAAACTTGCAAAAATGGCTTCTTCTCCGGTTTATGTAGATCCGCGTGCGTTTGCCAATTCGGAAATCTTCCTTCTTGTGGTAAGTATCATGTGGTATCTGCTTCTGGCATTCCTTCCGTTCGGACGCAAATTCCGCATAAATGAAATAATACTTCAGGTTGTTTTCTTCCTCATAGTATTTGCCTGCGCAAGTCTTTGCGGAAAATTCAAGGCATTTTCTTCGCCTTATTCCATCTGTATCATTATTCCTGCGTCTTTGTGTGTAATTCTGCTTTCAATTCTCTACGGGCAGCTTGTTTCTGTCATATTCTCTTTTGTTGCAGCCCTTGGAGTTTTGAACGGCTGCGGATGGGAACTTGTTCCGTTCCTTTTTGTACTTTCTTCCTGCCTTGTTTCCTGTTTCATTGTCCGCAAAATTGAACGCCGAATAGATATGATTTTCGTTGCTATTGTAGTTGGCCTTATAAATGCCATACTGCTTCTGCTTCTTGGGGTAATTTTCAACGAAAGGCTTACAAACATAGGACTCGTTTTCTTTGGCGTTGCCATGAACGGCTTTGCTTCCGGTCTTCTGACCATGGGGCTTCTTACTCCGCTTGAACTTATGCTTAATACGGCTTCCGTGTTCCGTCTTATGGATTTGAGCGACCTTAACAATTCATTCATGCGGAATATGCTTGTTCAGGCCAGCGGTACTTACCAGCATTCCATGATGGTTGCCCAGCTTTCGGAAAACGCCTGCCGTGAAATCGGTGCAAATCCTCTGGTTGCCCGGGTTGGTGCCTATTACCATGATATCGGTAAGATTGAAAACAGCGAATATTTTGTTGAAAACCAGCGTGGTGAAAACAAACATGATGAAATCAACCCGTCACTTTCAGTTTCAATTATCCGTAGCCATGTTAAGAAAGGTGTAGAAAAAGCACGCCAGCTTCATATGCCTCAGATAATCATAGACATAATTGCTGAACATCACGGAAACAGCGTTATTTCTTATTTCTATTTTGAAGCCAAAAAAGAAGCAGAATCCATAAATAACGACAAAAACAATAAAAAACCTTCAGTTCTTGTTACTCCGGAAGAGTATTCTTACCAGGGAAATCCGCCTTCTTCAAGAGAATCTGCAGTTGTAATGCTTGCAGATACAGTTGAAGCTGCATGCCGTACTCTTGAAAACAAGTCGGTTCCGAGTCTTGAAAAGTTCATAACAAAACTTATTCAGGGAAAAATCGACAGCAAACAGCTTGATAACTGTAACCTTACTTTCAACGACCTTACAAAGATTAAGCAGGCCTTTATTCAGATTCTGGCCGGTTATTATCATTCAAGAATTGAATACCCTGAACAGGAAAACAAGCCTGAAGGGGATGCTCCGGAAGAAAAAGCCGAGGATAAAGCAGAAGCTAAACCTCAGGTTCAGAAAGTTGAAGAAAAGGCTGAACCTAAAGTTTCTTCAAGGGTAAAATCTGAAACCGGAAAAAGGGTAACTCCAAAAGAAATTCCTGTTCTTGATACAAAAGGACTTAAAGATAAAAAGAAAAATTAGTACATTTTACTGTGGGAGGAATAAATGTATTCAAAAAAACTCAGAAAATTATTCACTGTAACTGCTGTTTCCATTTTCCTGGGCCTGGCATTTACATCCTGTGGAAAATCAAACAAGACAATTCAGCGTCAGATGAAGCTTGAAGAAGGGGTTTCAAATCCTCTTACGATTGAAGAGCTTAAAGATGCCATAAACAAATATCAGAACCGTGTGGCTGAAACACAGATGGCCATGACACAGGTAGGAATCTGGTACAAAATGCTTGGAACCCGTTATGTTGATAACAAAATGTACGGTGAAGCTCTGAAATGTTTCCAGGAAGCTTTGAAATTTTATCCGAATAATCAGAATCTTTATTATTATGTAGGGCTTTGCGGCGGGTACATGAGTCATGCTGCAATGGATTTTGGTGGTACCGGATCTGTTGAGCAGAAGTACAATTACCTTAAGCTTTCTGAGGAAGCTTATCTCAGGGCTCTTTCCATTGATGACCGCTACACAAACGCCATGTACGGGCTTGGGGTTCTTTACGTTTTTGAACTTGATGAAAGCGAAAAGGCTATTCCATGGCTTGAAAAACTTCTGACAATCGATACCCGTCATACAGACGCCATGTTTGTTCTTGCCCGTGCATATTATTCAAATTATGAATTCGAAAAAGCTGTTGCAATGTATGATAAGATCATTTCATCAACAAAATCTTCAGAGAAAATTGCAGAAGCACAGAATAATAAAAAAATAGTACTGGAAGCCGGCTACGGAAACTAAAACAGAAGATCAGATCATTTTAGATTTTTCTCTTGCCCGTATAACTTTTCTGAATACACGTGAAAAAGAAATTTTATACAGTAATCTTGACAGTGCTGAACATCTTGCTTTATCTTCTATAAAAGATATAACTTCTATTATATGCAGAAGTATTTCTAAAGCTGAGTGGGACGGCAAAGCAAATCTTCTGGCTGCAAAAAAAGAATATGCCCTCTGTAAAAAGCTGGGTATCGGTTTTTTGCGCTATACCGACGGGGAGTATCCTGTTCTTCTGAAACAGGCTGTAAATCCTCCGTACATGATTTTCTACCGGGGCAATACCGATGCCTTCTCCCAGAAATCAGTTTCCGTTGTAGGAACAAGACGAATATCGCCTGAAGGCCGTAAGGCCTGCTTTGATTTTGCATATCAGGCGGCTCTTTCGGGCACTGCAGTTGTTTCAGGTCTTGCTTCCGGCGCAGACGGGTTTGCCCATAAAGGGGCGGTGGAAGCATATTTTGATGTGCTTGAAAAAAACGGTGATACAGAAGCTCTTGGGAAGACGATTGCTGTTCTACCAAGCAGCATTGATGTAATAATGCCGCACACAAACCAGAAGCTTGCAGAAAATATTCTGAAAAGTGGAGGGTGCCTTGTAAGCCAGTATGCTCCCATGTGTGAATTCGGGAACTGGCATTATGTTCAGAGAAACCGCATAATTGCGGCTCTTTCTCCGGCAACTGTTGTGGTGGAAGCACCAAACGGCAGCGGAGCTCTGATTACGGCGGATTTTGCTCTTGAACTTGGGCGTGACCTTATGTTTCATGAAGTTACTTTCAAGGAAGGGGCAGGAAAAATCCGCGAAATTATAAAAACTGACCTTGAGAACAGGTTTGCCCTCGGACAGGTTTCCAGACATAAACTGGAAAGTTCTGCCGATAGTTTCGTTTTTGACGGAGCACCTGTTATCAAAGACTATGAAGATTACTGTAAATGTCTTGCAGAAATGCCTGGTATTCGCAGTGCTGATAAAATTGAACAACTATCTTTATTTGAATAATTTGGGGAAAATTATGGCAGAAAAAGAAACAAAGGCAAAAACAAAAAAAGCAAAAGAGAAGGTTTCTCAGACTCTGGTTATTGTAGAGTCGCCTGCAAAAGCTCACACTATCGAAAAATACCTGGGACCTGGTTACGTTGTTAAGGCTTCCATGGGACACCTTATTGATTTGCCTAAATCTAGAATGGCTATCGATATAGAAAATAATTTCCAGCCTGAATACATTACAGTTCGCGGACGTGCAAAACTCCTTAAAGAACTTCAGAAAGATGCAAAAAAATCAGACCGCGTTTTCCTGGCATCGGATAACGACCGCGAAGGGGAAGCAATCGCATGGCATCTGAACAACGCTCTGAAAGAAAAAACCGATGCAGAAATCAGCCGTATCGTTTTCAACGAAATTACACCGCTTGCTATTACTGAAGCCGTAAAACATCCTGGCCAGATTGTAGAAGCAAAGGTAAATGCCCAGAAAGCTCGCCGTGTTCTTGACCGTCTTGTTGGTTACAACCTGAGTCCTCTTCTCTGGAGCAAGGTAAAGAACGGTCTTTCTGCTGGACGTGTTCAGTCTGTTGCTCTCCGCCTAATCTGTGAACGTGAAGAAGAAGTTGAACAGTTTATTCCTGATGAATACTGGACTCTGGATGCAGACTTCCTTAAAGGAAAAACAACATTCACAGCCCAGCTCGTTTCTTACAAAGGTGAAAAGCCTGAACTTAAATCAGAAGACGTTGTTAATCAGATTATTGACCAGATCAAGAATTCTGACTGCATCGTAAAATCAATAAAGAAAACAGAAAAGACTGTAAGACCAAAAGCTCCGTTTACAACTTCAAAGCTTCAGCAGGCAGCTGCAAACCGTCTTGGATATACTTCAAGAAAAACAATGCAGATTGCCCAGCAGCTTTACGAAGGTATCAATATTGGAACTAACCGTGTTGGTCTTATTACATACATGCGTACAGACTCTGTTCGTATTTCTCAGACAGCACTTGATGATGTTCGCGGCTGGCTTCAGAAAAATCATCCTGGTACTCTTCCGGAAGCTCCGATTTCTTACGAAACAGACAAGAAGGCACAGGATGCCCATGAAGGTATCCGTCCAACATATACTGAATACACACCTGAAAGTGTAAAAGAATATCTTACACATGATCAGTTCCGTCTTTACTCAATCATCTGGGAACGCTTTGTTTCAAGCCAGATGAACAATGCAAAGACTCTTACAACAAGCTACGAAATTGAAGCCGGGGACGCAGTTTTCCGTGTGGCCGGTTCAAAAATCATTGAAAAAGGTTTCTACGAAGTAATCAAGCTTCTTTCTTCAAAAGAAGAAAAGGGAACTAGTATTCCGGCCATGAAGGAAGGTGAAAAACTTGAATCAGGAACTTTCCATCCTGAACAGCACTTTACTTCAGGTCCTGCCCGTTATACTGATGCTTCAATTGTCCGCATGCTTGAAGAAAAAGGAATCGGACGTCCTTCTACTTACGCTCCGATTATTTCCGTTCTTCTTGACCGTTATTATGTTACACGCTCGAACAAGCAGCTTGTTCCAACCCAGCTTGGCCGCATGATTTCAAAGATTCTTGTAGAATCTTTCCCTGAAGTTATCAACGAACATTTTACTGCCGAAGTTGAAAATACTCTGGATAACGTTGAACAGGATACTCTTGTATGGAATGATTTCATCAAAGATTTCTATGATCCTTTCAAGGAGCGCTGTGACGAAGTCATGGAAACTACAGAAAGTATCAAAGGCTTCCTTGATGAAGAAACTGAAAAGACCTGTGACCTTTGCGGAAAGCCGATGATCAAGAAACTTGGCCGTTTCGGATTCTTCCTTGCATGTTCAGGCTTCCCTGAGTGTCATAATACAAAATCTGTTCCTCTGGCAAAATGTCCAATGCCTGGCTGTGACGGAGAAATTGTTACAAGAAAATCTAAAGGCCGCGGACGTGAATTCTACGGATGTACAAACTATCCGACATGTAATTTCATTTCCCACTTCAAACCGATTGACCAGTACTGTCCAAAATGCGGATGGTTCCTTGTAGAAAAGTTTGACAAAAAGAACGGAAGTTACAAGTCTTGTATCAATCCTGACTGTGATTACCTGCATACAGCCGGTGAAGAAGCCGAAACAGTAATGCCGGAAGGCGAAGAATAGAACGATCCCTTCATGAAAGGAAAATCAGTTTCGGAGAAAACAGTTATTGTCCTGCATCCTTCCGATGAACTTAAACTTATTGAGTTCGGAAAGAAATGTCTTGAAGTAACTGCATCTGAATCAGGCAGTAAAATTTTTTCAATGTTCCCTTTATGGGGAATTATTGAAAACGTTGAAGGGCAGAGTCCTTCTTTGCTTTCAAAGAAAATTTCCGGCCTGGTTTATGACGGTCAAGGAACTGATGGTTCTGCTCTTTATATAAGGCTTCGCCTTTTTATGAAAGACGGTACTGAAAAGAGTATCCGTATTGATTTTCTGAAAAAAGCGGGAGAGGGTACAGGAAATCTTCAGGTGCCGTCATTTGAACCTGAACTTGATTTGAGAATCTTCAGAATCTGTAATGCCTGTTTTGAAGGAAACAGTTATTTCATTAATGATTCTTCCTGGGTAAAACTGAAAAACTTATGAATTTAAAATTTCTGGAAAAAATAAAGGAAAATCTCAAAAATAACAGAAAGGTGTATATCCTTTGTACATTTGTATTTTTCGTTGTGTTTTTTTCTTCCTATGCCGTAATGAATCTTTCTTCAAAAACCGGAATACCTTTATATTCTGAGAAAGGTGCACAATACGGCATTCTGAAACCTTTGAATCATGCTGCTTCTAAAGGTCAGGTAAAAAAAGATCATACAGCCTGTTTTGGTTTCAGTGATGTTCAGAAAATCCTCATTCAGAATATAAATAGTGAAAATTCCAACGCTTCTCTTGTTGTAAGACTCTGGTTTGAAATTCCTGAAAAAAAGGAAGATATGGAATTCCCTTTTTCTTATGGCTTCCTTAATTCGTCCGATTTCAAAAAAGGAAAGCTTTCTTTCAATATTTCAGACCACCTTCTTGTTTATGGAAATGCCGGGGACGGGGAAACAAAAAACATAAACGGGCGTAATGTTTTTACCTGTGATATTTCCCTTGCATTTCCTAAAGATTCCTTTACGAAAAACGGCCTTAAGACCGAAGGTTTCTTTATTAAAAGTAATGCCCGTTGCCGGATTTTGAGTACATGTGCGGCTCCTGTTGTCTGCGGTTACGATAAGTCTACCGAGATTCCTTTTTACGGATTCCCTTCAAACGGCGGAAAAGCTGTTTTTTCATCTTCTTCGTTTGATTTTACGGGTGTAACGAATAATTTTTCCAGAAGTTTTGGAACGGATATCTGTCCGCCCGACTTTGAGATTTCATTTTCGAAAGATGACGAAACTTCGGAAAATGTGCTTTCTTTTGGTGGAGAAAAAATTGTATTCCGTCGTCTTGAAAACATTGTTTTTTCTTCAGCTCTCTTAAAGAAAGGTTTTTCTACTGTTGATGTTTCCGAAAATTCAAGAACGGTTACCAAACTGATTCTTAAAAACGGCAGCAGAGAAAACTGCGTTCCAAGGGGAGAAAAAGTTCTTGTTCCTATTAAATCGGATCCAGGCCTTATTCTGAACTGGAACCAGAACAACTGGCGGTGCCCTGACTACGAACTTTTTACCTGGGACAGAATTCCGGGTGTTCTTTTCTTTGACACACGTAATTATGCTGTTCAGAGCAGTTTCTTCCGCCGCCTTGCTTTTTTTGTTGAAAAAGAAGGCTTCAAGGGTAGGCTTCTTACCGATGAAGAACTTGAAGGTAAGCATGATTACAACGCACACGATTATTCAACTGAGTCTCTGGCCCGGTTCTTTAATAAAGTTTACCGCACAGATTTCAGTCTTTCAGATGAAGAACAGCTTCTTTTGAAGATTCTTCTTAAAAACGGGCTTCTCGAATTCAATCCTGAAGAAAAAGACCCGTACAAGGCTAATCCTGGCGGAATCCTTTCAATTTCAAGGCAGATTCCTTCCTACAACAGAGTTTCACTTCTGGCTCATGAAGGCTGGCACATGCTGTTCTTCATTGACCCTGATTTCCGTAATTATGTTGCTGCAGTCTACAACACCATGGATTCCAATACGCTGAACTTCCTTACGGATTATTTCAAGTCTCAGCCAAGCCTTGGTTATGATACAAACGATGAATATCTTATGCACAACGAATTTATGGCTTATATACTTCAGCAGCCTGTAAGCCGGGTTTCGGAATATTTCCTTACAAGAGCGGGATGGGGCAGTGTCATGAAATTTACTCCTGATCTCTGCCGGTACATCAAGGAAACTGAGGGTCGCGGGTTTGAGGACTGTGCCGAAATGCTTCAGGATTATGTTTTCGAAAAATATAATCTTAAAGCCGGCAATATAGGACTTTGTACATATTAAAGGCTTTTGCGTTGACCAAAAGTTCTTTTTACATTAATATGATATAACTATTGTAATATGATTATGGGGATATCCCCGATTAATTGGAGATAAAAAATGGGTGCTATTGGTATCATTCTTTTAGTTGCATTTGTAATTGTTTGTATTCTTCTGGTTCTGCTCGTTATTGTTCAGGATGATGGTGAAAATGGAATGGGCGGACTTCTTGGTGGTCGCGGAACAGCAGCTTTCGGATCTCATTCAGCCAGTGTTCTTACAAAAACTACAACTGTACTTGTAATTCTGTTCTTTGTTCTGGCTCTTGCTCTCGCTCTTGTAAACAAAAAGCCAAAGATCGAAAAAGACCTGGTTGCACCAACTGCTACTGAAACTACAGCCGCTGAAGAAACTGCCCCTGCAGCTGAATGGTGGTCTGAATCTTCTGACGCTGAATAATCACTAAATATATTTAGTCAGTAAAAGGCACTGATACCTGAACCATAGGGGTTCTTGAGTATTCAGTGCCTTTTTTTTTGCCTTTTGTTGAACATTAATACAGTTTGTTATATTATTCTGTCCGACAAGTGGTGTATTGATGATTGAAGCTTTATTGAAACCGGCCTCGGTTGTGTTTGAACTGAGTGCCACAGAAAGAGACGAAGTTCTGGCAGAATTGACAGAAATTATTGTAGGTACAAACCCGGTTCTTTCACGTAATGAAATTTACAACGCCCTTGTTGAGCGGGAAGACAAAATGTCTACTCTGGTGGCAGAAAATGTTGCTGTTCCCCATGCCGTTTCATCAAAAATCTCAGAAACAATAATAGCACTTGGAATCAGTCATAAAGGTGTTGAATTCAATCCCGACTCTGATTCCTTAAGAACTGCAAAAATCATTTTCTGTATTGTTTTCCCTGAAGAAAAACCCGACGAACATCTTGCAGTTCTCAGAGATATCCTGAAAATTTCACATGATATAAAAAATCTCGAAAATCTCTTAAATTCACAGAATTCTTTGGAAATATTTGATATAATCAGTAAAGCGGAGTATTAATATGGCAGAAAACAGCGAAGTAAGCATTATCACTCATCTTCTGGAAGTGGAAAAACAGGCTTCCCAGATTATTGCTGCAGCAAATATCAAGAGCGAAAGAAAAATTTCTGAAGCTAAAGTTGCCGCTGACAATGAATTCAAATCAATGTATTCCGGAAAAGCCGAAGAATTGAATAACGATTTCAACAGACAGAAAAATGAAATCACAGCACAGCATGATTCCATTCTTTCTGAATACAAGGACCAGGTAGAAAAAAGACCTCAGAATAAAGAAGCTTTCTTTGCCTGTCTTGATAAAGTTCTTTTTGAATAGGGTTCAGATATGGATAAGTCCGGTGCAAGAGCTTTTGTTTACGCCAAAGCCTGCGGAATGATTGGAAAATCATTCACAGGAGAGAGGGCTAACCAGCTTTTTGAAGTAAAATCACTTTCTGAATTATGGACTCTTCTTTTCAAAACTCCCGTTCCAATGGTTCCGGAAGTAATGCTTGCACAGCAGATTGAAGAAGAAGCCTTCAATCAGTTTATTTCTCAGTATGTGAATCTTGTAGCCCAGTTTGATAAGCCTGATTCATTCCTTAACGACCAGCTTTTTATTTACGAAGTACAGAACCTTAAGGAAATCGGGGATGCTCTTTGTGCCGGTGAAACAAAGATGCCTTCAGTCTACAATCTGGGAAAATATTCAACTTTACATTATGAACAGTGGCCGGACATTGCAAAAATTACTGCAGGAACTGAATTTGCCTGGTTCAACAAACTTCCGGGTATTCATGAACAGCAGCAGGTTGAATACCGGCTTGATATTCAGGCTGTAAAACATATGTGGGAATCTTTGGGAAAAGTTTCTGGGGAAGCCGGGGATGCTCTTAAAGCCATGATCCGGGAAGAACTTGATGTTCAGAATGTTGTCTGGGCTTTGCGTCTGAAGCTTAACTACAAGATGACTGATGAAGAAATCATTCCAAAACTTATGTATGTTACAGAAAAACCTTCTGCTTCAGATCCTCTCTGCAGCAATGCAATCAAAGTTCTTGGAAAAAATCCGGAAAATTATGCAGAATGGGAAAACTGGATTTATAATAGTTATGTAAACCCAAGAAACGAAAATCTTTGGCAGATTGATCCTGCCTGGATTGAGAAAAAGGCAAAAATAGAACAGAACAAAAAGGCTTTAAGGCTTTTCCACTGTTATCCGCTTACAAGCGTTTCTCTCCTTGGCTGGTTCAAGGCTAAACAGTTTGAACTCAGCTGTATCAGAATGGCGGTAGAAGGAATACGTCTTAACGAAAAACCTGTACTGGAGGTGTAGGTTATGGCAAGAACAGCACAAATGCGTTTGGTTGAACTGATGGTTCTTAAAGAAGATATTTCAAGAGTTATTGAATATCTTGGTAAAAAGGGAAGCTTTCAGTTTCAGTCCAGACTTTCAGATAAGTCTGTTTCCGACAGCGAAACTGCTCTTATTAATGTAGATAAAGAATTTCTGGATAAACTTCAGTCTATAAAGAATGAACTGGGAATTGATTCAAGTAATCTTGACCTTTCAAAGATTTCCGTTCCTTCTGATGAAGACAGAAATAATGCTGCCCACGTTTTTGCAGCCTATGAAGACCTATCTGAAAGAATCCGTGATGCAGCTTCTGAAGGTGAACGGGTTACAAATGCCTACACTGAAGCTCTTTCTTTTGCAAATCTCAAAGTTCCATATTCAGAACTTGAACACCTTTCATTCCTTTCCCTTAAGATTGGAAAAATTGATCCTCAGGATTTTGAATCTCTTAAAGAAGCTGTTGGTATCAACGGTGTTATTATTCCTTTAGGGGAAGACCATTCTCATATTCTGGCTGCTTCTTCAAAGAAGGGCCGCTTTGCCGTAGATACAGAACTTAAGAGAGTAAACTTCCTGGCTCTTGATATTCCAAAAGATTTCAACGGTGTACCTGATGAAGTTCTTGAAGGACTTAAAAACAAGAAAAAGAATGCGGATGCTCTTATTGAAGAACTGAACGCAGAAAAAAATAACTTTGCTGAAACTCACTCAGAACAGATTGTTCACCTTATCGGAACATTTGCCATTGGAACTCAGGTAACAGATATTCAGAACAAGCTTGAATCAACAGAGCTTGTTTACCGTATTACTGGATGGATTCCTGCAAAAGAATCTGCCGATTACATGACTTCACTTGATTCCCTTACAGAAGGAAGAATTGCCATCCGTCAGTATGAACCTTACGAAGTTCCTGAAGTTATGTCAGGAAAAGAACAGGTTCCTGTAAAACTGAATCACGGAAAGTTCGTAAAGAGCTTTGAAAGAATGATTTTCAGCTACGGTTCTCCGGTTTACGGAACTGTAGACCCGACACCTTTCGTTGCCATCTTCTTTACATTCCTTTTCGGATTCATGTTCGGTGATTTCGGTCAGGGACTCTTTATCATGCTGTTTGGTATTCTTATGGCATGCAAGGTAATTAAGGTTGGAGGCTGGAACAAGTTCTCTCCTATTTTTATAGGGGTAGGTGTTACCAGTTCAATCATGGGGCTTCTGACAGGTGAATGTTTCTCCGGTGAAGCTATCCTTGAACCTTTTGCAGAATGGGTAACAGGTCTTTTTGGAACACCTCATGCACCTATCATCAAGATGATGCCTTCCAGCGACCCGAACTCTATCAAGACAATGTTTGCTGTGTTCGGAGTTGCAATCGGGGTTGGTTTCATCATTAACTCCATCGGTCTTATCATCAATATCGTAAATAACATTATCAGAAAGAAATACGGTGACGCTTTCTTCGGAAAGACAGGTCTTGCCGGTGCCCTGTGGTTCTGGTATGTAATTGCAACTCTTATCCGTGTAGCTGCATTTAAGCACTCAATTCAGGCTTACGACTGGGTAATCATCGGTATCACTCTGTTCTTCTCGGCTTTTGGTGAACCTTTTGAACGCCTTGCAAACGGACACAGACCTGTAATTGAAAACGGATTCGGTTCACTTCTTATTGGTGGTGTTGTTGAACTCATTGAAGTAATTTCTACTTACATGTCAAACACAATGAGTTTTATCCGTGTCGGGGCTTTTGCTCTTTCACATGCTGTTCTTGGATTCCTTGTTCACACACTTACAACAATGGTAGGCGGGGTAGGAAATCCAGCGGGAATTATCGTAATGATTATCGGTAACGGAATTATTATTGTTCTTGAAGGAATGATTGTTGCAATTCAGTGTATCCGTCTTCAGTACTACGAGTTCTTCTCGAAATTCTATAAGGAAACAGGCAGAGAATTCAAACCTTTCTGCTTTGAATATTAGTAAATATCCGTTAATTACGGAAATAAGAGGTATCTATATGTCAAAGAAAATTATCGCTGTTCTTGGTATGCTGCTGGTTTTTGGATCAACAGTTCTTTTTGCAGAAACATCTGCTGCTCCAGCCGAAGAAACTGCTGTTGAAGCTGTTGAATCTTCAGGACTTTCTGAATCAGCAAAATACATCGGTGCTGCAATTGCTGTTGCTATGGCTTGTCTGGCCGGTGGTATTGCCGTAGGTAAAATCGGTGCTGCAGCTATGGGCGCCATGAGCGAAAATCCGGAAGTATCTGGTAAAGCCCTTCCTTACGTTGGTCTTGCTGAAGGTATTTGTCTTTGGGGTATGCTCGTAGCAGTACTTATTCTGATTCTGTAGTTTAAGACTTAAATGAAGTTTTTTGTAATTGGTTCACGGGAAATTGTTCTCGCTTTCAAGCTTGTAGGAGTAGACGGAGTATACGCCGAAACACGTGAAGAAGTGCTTGATGCTTTCAATCGTGTTACAGGAAAAGGTGGTACTGCGGCTCTTCCTTCAGGAGAAATTCCCCGTGTCCTCATCCTTACAGAAGAAGCAGCTGCCCTTATAGAGGATGAGGAATATGAATGGCAGAAAACAGGAAAATTTCCTCTGATTGTTGAAGTTCCTGGTCTCCAGGGGCACCTGGAAGGAAAGAAGTCACTTTCAGAAGCAATCAGGGAAGCTGTTGGTGTTCAGGTATAGCCTGAACGCTTTGGTAAAATATTATGGAAGAACTTAGATCTACAGAAATATTAGACAAAGAAATTATCAATGATGCTCATAAAAAAGCAGAACGCATTGAAAAACGGGCAG
Organism: Treponema sp.; assembly: GCA_045617385.1. Lineage (GTDB taxonomy): Bacteria > Spirochaetota > Spirochaetia > Treponematales > Treponemataceae > Treponema_D. The sequence goes on along the minus strand of JAZLIM010000016.1, from coordinate 32,067 downwards.
ATGATGAATGTGCCCAGATCAAGGCTTCTGTTGCTGAACGTGTAAGAGCAGAACTGGATAAGACTGAAGAAAATTTCAAAACTAAACTGGATCTTTTCAAAAGAGACCTTTTTGCTTCAGTTCCTCTTGAAAAAGAACGTTTCTTTGTTTCTTTTGTTCAGGATTCCATCATTAAAGGAATCAATGAATATCTTTCAAAATTATCAGACGAAAAGAAACTTGACCTTATCTGCAGTAAGTGCCGTAAAGTAAATTTTGACGGAAAAAAACTTAATGCTTATGTATACGGTTTTTCAGGAAAAGACACAGAAAAAGCTTTGAAAAAAGTTTTTGGTGAATCACTTCTGAATGTTTTTGAAGTTGAATTCAACACAAAGATTTATGAAGAATCTTTCCTTGAAAATAACCAGGGTGTAATCATAATGTCTGAAAATGAAGACATCAAATGCCGTTTCACTCTGTGCGAAATTATGAATGAAATATCTGACAAATACCGGAATGAACTTTATGAAAGTCTTTTCGATAAAGGAGCTGAATAATGATTGAAGGTAAAATTACCAGAGTTTCAGGTCCGATTATTTATGCTTCAGGTCTTGATGGCTGTGGTCTTTACGACGTTGTAGACGTAGGAGATGCACGCCTTATTGGTGAAGTAATCCGCCAGAACAAGGGAAACGCAACAATTCAGGTTTACGAAGATGATACTGGTATGCACGTTGGTGAAAAAGTTGTGTGCCAGCAGAGACCTCTTTCTCTTCGTCTTGGCCCTGGTCTTGTTGGTACTATTTATGATGGTATCCAGCGTCCTTTGAAGACAATGTATGAAAGTTCCGGAGCTTTCCTTCTTCCTGGTGAAAGAAGTGAACCTCTTGATACATCAAAGTTATGGCATTTTGATGCTGTAATTAACGAAGGGGACCCTATTAAAATGGGTATGGTTCTTGGAACTGTAAAAGAAACAGAATCGATTACCCAGAGCATCATGGTTCCTCCAACAATCCGCGGACGCCTTCTTAAGACATTTAAGGGCAGCGGTGACTACACTGTTGATGATGTAATTGCCACAACAGAACTTGGGGAAGAAATCAAACTTTCACAGTACTGGCCTGTTCGTAAGCCTCGTCCTTTTGCAGAAAAGCTTGGAGTTTCAGAACCTCTCGTTACCGGACAGCGCGTAATTGACGTTTTCTTCCCGCTTTCAAAAGGTGGAACTGCCGCTATTCCTGGCGGTTTCGGAACCGGAAAAACCATGACACAGCATGCCGTTGCAAAATGGTGTGATGCCGATCTGATTGTCTATATTGGTTGTGGTGAACGCGGAAACGAGATGACAGAAGTTCTTTCTGAATTCCCTGAACTGATTGACCCAAGAACCGGCCGTTCTATCATGGAACGTACAATTCTTATTGCCAATACTTCAAACATGCCTGTTGCAGCCCGTGAAGTTTCCCTTTATTCAGGAATTACTCTTGCAGAATATTTCCGTGATATGGGTATGGCTGTTGCAATCATGGCTGACTCAACATCCCGCTGGGCCGAAGCTCTCCGTGAACTTTCCGGCCGTATGGAAGAAATGCCGGCAGAAGAAGGATTCCCGGCTTATCTTCCAACACGCCTTGCTTCATTCTATGAACGTGCAGGACGCGTAACATCTCTCTGTCAGAAAGAAGGTTCAGTTTCAATCATCGGTGCGGTTTCGCCTCCGGGTGGTGACTTCTCTGAACCTGTTACACAGCATACAAAACGCTTTATCCGCTGTTTCTGGGCATTGGACCGCGAACTTGCAAATGCCCGTCATTATCCTGCTATCGGCTGGATTGATTCATATTCAGAATATGCAGATGAAGTAAAAGACTGGTGGCAGATTCATAATCCTCTCTGGTATAACCTGCGTCAGACAGCTCTGGACCTTCTTAAACAGGAACAGAGACTCCAGCAGATTGTTCGCCTTATCGGACCGGATGCTCTGCCTGAAACAGAACGTCTTGTTCTTAAGGTTGCAGATATGATCAAGAACGGATTCCTGCAGCAGAATGCTTTTGATGATGTAGACAAATATTGTTCTACAGAAAAACAGATTGCTATTCTTGAGCTTATGCTTGATTTCTATAAGTATGCTCTTGAAACTGTAAAGAAAGGAATTCCTCTCATGAAGGTTTCCAGCCTTCCTGTATGTGAAGAACTTGTGAGAATCAAATACGATTACCCTAACGATAAAGTTGGTGAAATCCAGAATATCAGGACTCACATGGAATCTCAGTTTGCGGAGTTAATGTAAATGAAAGGTGTTGAATATAAAGGTGTAGCCCAGGTAGACGGACCGATTGTTGTAATGAAGCGAACTGAAAACGTATTCTACGGTGAAACCGTAAGAGTACGTGACCGCTTCGGAGAAAAACGTACAGGTCGTGTTGTAGACGTTAGCGATACAAATGTAGTTGTTCAGATTTTCGGAAATACAACCGGTCTTGATATTGATGAATCAACATGTGAATTCCTTGAAGAACCAATGGAACTCCGTGTTGGGGAAGGTCTCCTTGGCCGTATTTTCAACGGTCTTGGTGAACCTATTGATGGATTCCCACCAATCATTTCTTCAAAGAAACTGAATGTTAACGGATATCCTATCAATCCTTTTGCACGTGTTTATCCTCGTGACTTCATCCAGACAGGTATTTCTGCAATTGACGGAATGAACTCTCTTGTTCGCGGACAGAAACTTCCGATTTTCTCTGGTAACGGTCTTCCACACAACAAGCTTGCCGCTCAGATTATCCGCCAGGCAAAGCTCCGTAACTCTGACGAAGAATTCGTTATGGTTTTTGCCGGAATGGGTATTAAATATGACGTTTCAAAATTCTTCCAGGATACATTTGAACAGTCAGGTGTACTTTCAAATGTAGTTATGTTCCTTTCCCTGGCTGATGCTCCGTCAATCGAACGTACAATTACTCCTCGCTGTGCTCTTACTGCTGCAGAATATCTTGCCTTCGAAAAAGGAAAGCATGTTCTTGTAGTAATGACAGATATGACAAACTACTGTGAAGCTCTCCGTGAAATTTCCACAACCCGTGGAGAAGTTCCTGGTCGTAAAGGTTATCCTGGATACCTTTATTCAGACCTGGCAGAACTTTACGAACGTGCCGGAAAAATCAAGGGATCTAACGGTTCTATTACTCAGATTCCGATTCTTTCCATGCCTAATGACGATATTTCACATCCTATTCCTGACCTTACCGGTTACATTACTGAAGGCCAGATCGTTATGGATCGCGAACTTTCACAGAAAGGACTTTATCCTCCTGTAGGTGAACTTTCTTCACTGTCCCGTCTTATGAAGGACGGTATTGGAAAGAACATGAGCCGCGAAGACCATGCTGATGTTTCAAGCCAGCTTTTCGCTTCTTACTCAAAGGTAAAGTCTATCAGAAATCTTGCTGCAATCATCGGTGAAGAAGAACTTTCTGACCTGGACAAACAGTATCTTAGATTCGGTGAACGTTTTGAAAATGAGTTCATTGCACAGGGCGAATTCGAAGACCGTACAATCGAACAGACTCTGGAAATCGGATGGAATGTTCTGAACGAACTTCCAAGATCTGAATGGTTCCGTATCCGCGGTGAGTTTATAGAAAAATATGCCAAAGCTTAATATTGCGCCTACAAAATCAAATCTTCTCACAATGAAAGAGCAGCTTACTGTTTCTACAAACGGTTATGAGCTGCTTGAAGAGAAGAGAGAAATTCTTGTTCGTGAACTTATGCATATGGTTCAGAAAGTTCAGCTTCTTGAAACTGAACTGGATAAAGTCATTCAGAAAGCATATCCTGCTTTTAAGCGTATGCTTATGAATGATGGTTCTGACCAGATTGAACGAATTGCTCATTCCGTTCATTACGAATTCGGAATGAAAGAAACTGAAGTTTCTATTGGTGGTATGAGTTTTTCGTCAATTGATGTTGAACTTCCTAAGAAAGAACTTTTTTATTCTTTCCTTGGTACCTATGCAAATACCGATGAAGTAATCATCGATTTCTTTGAACTGCTTTCTCTTCTGACTCAGATGGCTTCTATCAGAACTATCGTCTGGAGACTTGCCGAAGAAGTTCGTAAAACCCAGCGCCGCGTTAATGCCCTGGACAAGATGATTATTCCTCAGACAATCGAAACAAAGAAATATATCGAAGGTGTTCTTGAAGAACGCGAACGCGAAAACGTATTTGTTTTGAAAGCCCTTAAGAAAAAAGGAAACCGGTAGGAAATGGCCAGAGAGTTTTTCAGAAAAGTAATTGTTGCAATTAACGGTTCTCAGAGTTCAATGCATGCTGCCATGTATGGAATTATGATGGCCAGAAGCTACAACCTCAAGCTTAAGGCTGTGTATGTTGTAGATACAGCAACAATTAAATATCTTTCGCTTAATAAATTTCTGATTGATGAAGAAAAATTCTCTTACGAAGACCAGCTTACAAAAGACGGCCAGAATTACCTTAAATATGTTGAACGCCTTGCCCAGACAAAAGGTGTAAAAATTGAAACTGAACTTTTAAGTGGCGGGGTATTTTCAGAAATTGTCCGGGCCGCTGACCAGTACGAAGCTGATCTTCTTCTTCTTGGTGGAAATGACCCTGAACCCGGAAAGGCTGCAAGAAACAATGTTTCTGATTCCGATAAGAACATCCTTATGTCTTCTCATGTTCCGGTTTTATTTGTAAAAAGCCCTGAAATTGAAAGACTTTTCAAGAATGTCTGAGGAAGTTCTTTATGAAAAACTGCTATCAGATTCTTGGTGTTCCGCCAAACGCTTCCTTAAGCGAAATCAAACATGCCTACCGTGAAAAGGCCAAGCTTTTTCATCCTGATTCTCTTGGTGACCAGTCAAAAAAAGACCAGTTCAACGAAATAACCCAGGCTTACCGTGTTCTTTCGGATGCACATCAGCGGCGTATTTTTGATGATTCACTTTTTGCTGCTTTTCATCGTAAAAAGAAACCGGAAGAATCCTTTGACTACAGAAAATGGCTCATGGAACGCAATGATGATGAATCATGGGCAAAACTTATAGTTCTGGATCTTATGCGCGGAAGGGAAGATGATGCTGTAAAAGAATTCAAGCAGATGCAGATTACACGTTCGTCTTTCAGCCTTAAACGCTGGTTTACCCGTGAAGACTTCATGGATTACGGGTATATCCTTTCCGAAGAACTTGTTATCCGCGGCGAATACTATGACGCATTTCTTCTTCTTGAACAGATCATTATGCTTGAATATACCTTTGAATATTTCAGGCTTTTTTTTCCTGAAGTAAAGGCATTTACTCTGGATATCCTTCGAAAAAATATTGAAGGCGTAATTTCTGATGAGCTTGCTCTTGATGTTTACGAAAGGGCGCTTGAACTGAAGTTCTCAAAGTCTGAAGATGCGTTCTTCCTTCAGAAGATGGCCGTAATTTACAGAAGGCTTGGAGACCTGAAAACAGCAGGTCTTATTGAGTCCATGTACAAATGATTTCGGTTTAGAAAAAACTCTTTACAGTTTCAAAAAGAATCTTCATGTTGATAGGTTTACTCATATGGAAGTTGATTCCCGCTTCCATAGATTTTTCCTTATCTTCCTGAAATGCATTAGCAGAAATTGCAATAATTGGAAGGTTTGAATCTTCTTTTCCGGAGCTGCGGATTTTCTTTGCACATTCGTTTCCGTCCATGCGAGGCATAAGAATGTCCATAAGAATAATATCAAAGTAGCCGGGAGCTGATTTCATATATTTTTCAAGGGCTTCAACTCCGTCGGAAGCTTCTACAATATCGCAGCCTGTTTTATTCAGCATAAGGTGAAGAATTTCCAGGTTAAGCTTGTTGTCATCTACAATCAGGAATCTTTTTCCTGAAAAATCAAACTCCTGAACTTTCTGAGTGTTGCTTGCAGCAGCTTTTGGAGCAGATTCCAAAGGCGGTTTGCTTTCAGAATTTTCCTTTTTAATGTACGGAATATCTTCGCCAAAAAGGATATGGGCAGATTTTGAAAGAATTTCTGACTGTTTTACAGGCTTTGTAATATAGTCATTCATTCCGGCTTCAAGGGCTTCATTTTTATCTTCTGAGGATACGTTTCCTGTCATTGCAATAACAGGAACTGTTTCACAGTAACCGCCCAGTTTTCTGATCTGCCGGCATGCTTCGAGCCCGTCCATTTCGGGCATCTGTACATCCATAAAAATCAGGCTGAAAGGATTTGAGAAGGAATTCTTCACCTTTTCCAGAGTTTCCTTTCCGTCTTTTGCAAAATCAAGGTCAGCATTTGTTTTTTTAAGGAATGCTTTTGCAACAAACAGATTAAGGTCATTGTCTTCAGAAATGAGAATACGTTTCCCTGAAAAATCAGGAATAAGAGAATTTGAACTGTTTTCTTTGGTTTCTAATTCCACTCTAAAATCTCCAACCCTATAAATTAAATTATAATTCAAAATCTCAAAAATATCAAATTAAACTTAAATATTCAGTTCAACTATTTTTTTTAGGGTATCGCGGGCTTTTGTCCTTACTTTCTGGCTGTAAGTTGGATACATAAAGTTGGAAAGGATAGTCTTTGCACATTTATGGTAAGCAGGCCTTCCCATAAAACGGCAGAGGGCATAAACTGCGTCGCATATTTCTTCAGCTGTAGATGAATTTCTTGGTGAAAGAGAAGCTGAAACCGAAAGCAGGGCTTCCATTATTTTTTCTTCCGGGTCGTATGCGTTTTTCTGAATTCCTGAAATCAGTGTGTTCAGGAAAGTTATGTTTGTTTCTTTTTCAAGTGCTCCAGCCCATAAAGCAGAAATCTCTTTTGATCCGTAAAACGGAAACTGGATAAGAATTCTTTCAAAGCCGGCAGAATCTGTTTTGAATACAGGAGTTTCAGTTCTGGCTCCAAAGTTTGAAGAAGCATTGTACTGGTTATATGCTTTTATGGCTGAAAGGAATTCAGAAGTGTAACTGATTTCTTTTTCTCCGTATTTTCCGTTGCGTAATTCACGGATACGTTCTTCACTTGTAAAGTTCCTGTCAAAAGTCTGAAGATAAATTGTTCCATACACCGAAGAATCCGCTTTAAAATAATCCGGGTACCCTGTAAGTTCATTTCTGCTTTTGTGGGAGGATGCTTTCTGTGAAACTACATAGGCATCAAGACTCCAGTTTTCATTGCAAAGCAGAAGTGTGTTATTCCCGTTCAGAAGTGCAAAGTTCCATTTTGTAGTTTTTGTTCTTTCAGGAAGTTTTGCATTCCATAAACAGATTCCCTTTGAGTTAAAGAAGTATGCTGTTTTAGAATCGGAAATAAAAAAGGCGTCTCCTGAAATCCTGCATTCCGTAAGGTTTTTTATGAGCATATCAGGAACAAGAATTTCTACCGGAAGTTCTCCGCTTTCAGTATTTACCGAAAAAGCTTTTATGCTTGATGAATTCTGGGTAACAAAGAATACGGAAGAAGAAAAACGGTCAGCAACAAAGAAGTTTTCCTTATTGCTTCGGAAAGCTTTGGAACTGATTACAAACTTGTTTACGGCTTTGTTTTCTTCAAGTGAAAAAAGTCCTGCGCTTCCGTCGGAGAAAACAAGAAGAACGCCGTCCCGGCAAGTAGCGGAAGAAACAACTTCTCCTGCAAAGGTAATTTCTTCAAGGGTTCTTCCGAAAGGTGAAATCCTTAGGGCTTTTGTTTTTCCGCCGTCGGTGTTTTTAAGGAATATTACAAGGCTTCCGTCTGGAAGTTCCTGAAGTGGAATAGAATTCTGTTCTTCAGTTGTAATTTCCCATTTACAGATTCCGTTGATTCCGTAACATGAAAGATTGTTTTTTCCACGCAGGAAGAATCTTCCGTCCCGGCCTTCAAAAGGCTTTTCAGTTACTTCATAATCAAGAACCTTACTCCATAAAGGAAGTCCTGAAGGATTTATAAGCGTTATTTTTCTGGAAAGCGAAGTAACTGCCACTGTAAAGTCATCAGAGACTGTTGAAATAAGGGAGTTTTTGTCTGCTCCGAAAGGTTTTTCCCATAAAACCGTTCCGGAATCGGAAACTGAAATGATTGTCCTTCCGTCAAGGACTCCTGTGATACCGTAAGATGTGGTTTCAGGTTTTATAACGAATTTTCCCCCGGAAACTGCACTCCAGGAACAGTTTTCTTTTGAAAGGTCCTGCATGGCAGAAAGAGGAAGGGCTGTTAAAGCAATTAGAAGCAGAACCTGAAGTTTTTTTGAAATCATTTTCTCAGCTCTATAAGACTTTCAATATGTGAAGTATTCGGGTAAAAATCCAGAAGATAGACGTTTTTGATTCTGTAGCCGGCTGAAATAAGACGGGCTATATCTCTTGAGTGAGTTGCCGGATCACAAGACATTGAAATAATCTGGTTTGTTCCTGAATGAACAAGGTAATCAAGAACAGCTTTTTCCATACCGCTTCTAGGAGGGTCAATGACAATTGAATCGAAAGTTCCAAGGGAAGCAGCACATGTCTTTACCCATGTTTCTCCGCTTAGTCCGTAACTTGTATGATTAAGGCCGGAAAGATTCTTTTCGGCATAAACCAAAGCATCTCTGTTATGTTCTACAAGAGTAATTTTCTTTGCTTTGTCTTTTGCGAATACGGAAAGGGAACCGCAACCGGCATACATATCAAGTATATTGTCTGATTCTTCAAGAAGATCCCTTATAAGGCAGCATGTTTTTTCAAAAACATAAAGATTCGACTGAAAGAATCCACGTACGTCAAAGGAAATCTTTTTGTCAGCGATCTGAACGGTAATTGAATTTTCAGGTGAATCTACAGTTCCTGCAAAGTAGCGGTTCTTCTTCTGCTTTACCTTCTTTCTGGAACCGATATTCCGTTCTTCCTTTTTTTCTTCAGGAATATAAAGTACGGCTTCTTCCGGTTTTCCGTTTTCAGAAACCATTTTCTCACTTCCAAAAAGATGGCATCTTCTTTTTGGTCTGTATTCAAATTTATTATTTGCAAAATAAGCGTTTACTGTGGATTCTGCACAAAGGCAGCTTTCTACAGGAATGATGGTATTCTTTCTTCTTTCTGAAAGTCCGCCGTGGTTAATCTGGAATCTGGCCCTGTATCCTGTAGAAGGCCCTGTAATTGCCGTGATTTCTTCTACAGAAACCTGCACTCCGTTTTTCTGGAGCATTTCAGAAAGCATTTTTTTTCTGTATTCAACCTGGGCCTGGTAATCAATATGCATCATGTTGCATCCGCCGCAGATTCCGTAATATTTACATTCCGGTCTTACCCGGTTTTCAGAAGGCTTAACAATATTTACAATCTCAGCAATATCATAATCTTTTTTCTGTTCAGCTATCCTTACTTCAAGTTCTTCGCCTGGAAGTGTATAAGGCACAAAAACGTTCTTTCCGTTAATTTTTCCGAGAGAATTTCCCCCAAATACAATTTTTTCGGTTATAATATTCTGTAAATTCATATAAATAAAAGTATAAACTAAAAACGTATTAAATTGAATGAGGGTATTATGCAGACCAGGTTTTTTTTCCAGAAAATGAGTGACGGTACCGAAATAGCTGTAAACAGATGGATGCCTGATGATGAAACTGAAATTAAGGGAATTATTCAGCTTCATCACGGACTTGCTGAACATTCTTTACGCTATGACAGACTTGGATGCGTACTTGCTGAAAACGGTTATGTTTTTTCAGCTCATGATATAAGAGGTCACGGACGCACAGCAGAAAAAGCAAAAGAAAACGGCACTGGTATGTTCGGTAAGATTGCCGATAAAAACGGCTGGAAACGCTGTGTTGAAGACCTTAATGAACTTGTTCTTAAGCTTAAGGAAGATTTTCCTGGCAAAAAGACAATTTTCCTTGGACATTCCTTTGGTTCCCTTATCGGACAGGCCTTTATTGAACAGTATGCTTCAAATATTGACCTCTGTATTCTTTGCGGAACTTCGGGACCAAACCCAGTAGCATTACCAGGAAAAATTGTGGCCGATATCATCTGCTGCCTTTCTGGTAAGAACAAAACAGGAAAGTTCCTTGATAAACTTGCATTCGGAAGTTACAACAATAAGATTGAAAACCCGCAGAGTAAATATGCATGGCTTTCTTCAAATCCTGACAATGTTTCTTTATACGAAAGTGATTCCTGGTGTGGAATTCCGCTTACAAACTCATTCTTTGCAGATTTAACAGGGCTTCTTGCCAATATTCATAAAAAGAACCGTATTAAGAACATTCCTGACAATCTTCCGATCCTTTTCATTTATGGAGAAGGGGATCCTGTAGGAAATTACGGAAAATCAATCGAAAAACTCATCCAGATTTACATTGATAAAGGAATTCAGGATATTACCTGTATTTCCTACGAAAATGACAGACATGAGATTTTCAATGAACTTGATCACGATAAAGTTGAAGCCGATGTACTTGAGTGGATTGGGAAAAAACTTTAATATCGTACTATTGTGTTAATTCGATACGGAACAAACAAAAACGGCAAACCAGTTCAGAAAGCCGTAATTTATACAAAAGAAGAACATCAGATTCCCAAAAACAGCATTGACCGCGACGCTCTGTTTATTATTAACAGGCTTCATGACGCCGGTTTCAGCGCCTATGTAGTAGGCGGTGCTGTACGTGACCTTATCTGTGGAAATGTTCCGAAAGATTTTGATATCGTTACTGATGCAACTCCTTCAAGAATAAAGCGTCTTTTCAGAAATTCCAGAATAATCGGACGCCGTTTCCGCCTTGTTCACGTTGTTTTCGGGCCGAAAATCTTTGAAGTAAGTACATTCCGTTCAAATGCTGAAGGTTCTATTGGAAATGAATTCGGTTCCATGGATGAAGATGTTCAGCGCCGTGATTTTTCAATAAACGCTCTCTATTATGATCCTCTTCAGGAACAGATAATCGACTATGTAGACGGTTTCCACGACATCAAAAAGCATGTTCTTAAGACTGTTATTCCAGTAGACCGTATTTTTGTAGAAGATCCTGTAAGAATGATCCGTGCGGTTAAGTATTCAGTTACAACTGAATCAAAGATGTCCCGTTCCCTCAGGCTCAGAATTCGCCATTCTGCAAATCTGCTTTCCCAGGTTTCTCCTTCAAGACTTACAGAAGAGCTTCTGAAAATCATTAATTCCGGTCATGCGGCTCCCATTGTTAAGGAAATGCTTGATACTGAGCTTTTCATGTATCTTCAGCCTGCTGCAAGTGCCCTTATTTATGAAAACAAAAGCTTTGAATCAGATTACATCAAGAGTCTTGAACGTCTTGACGACCTGGTTCACAACGAAAAAGATGCCCGCCAGGGTAAAAAGCTTTACTTCCTGATCTACGATTTTACAAAAACCCTTACAGACTGGGAAAAAGAAGTAAAACAGAAAAGCAGCATTCCGGAAATTTATGCCAAAACATGGAGAGAATGCCGCAATTTTGTTCTTCCTATGAATCCTCAGCGTAAGGAACTGGAATTTGCCGTAAGATCAGTACTCCACAGCCTTGGAATCAATATTCAGGGCGGCAAAAAAAGAGGGAAGAAAGACTCTTCCCGCGAATCTGAAGTATAGAAAAGAATCTATCTTTTCGTGATTTTATCGATAATTATGCTTACTTCCTCAATGAGAATTCCTGTGTAGGATTCTATGCGGTCGATTATAAACTGCTGAAGTTTGTGAACCTTTCCTGTAAGCTGTGTTCCGAAAGGAACGTCAATTGTGATAATGATCTTATATCCGTGACTGTTTGTTTTTATTGTAATCTTTTTGATGATAATATCTGGTTCTGTTTCATTGATACAATGCATTACCATCTGTGTAAGAGCTGCTTCAGAGATTTCAAGACGGCCTTTTTTTGAGAATTCCGGCTTAACCACCGATTTTTCGATCATTTTTTCGTTTGAAGCTTTATTCTTGAAAATTTTCTTTACGTTGAAAATTTCACGCATGGAATCGGAGAAAATCTGAGGATATGATTTTTTTACTTCGATTGAAGGGACCGGAATTACGTGTTTTCCTTCAATCTGGCGTGATTTTATGGCTTTCTGAATCTCTTCTTCAGTAGCAATGTCCTTTATGTTTATGATTTTTGAAGGCTGAGGAAGTTGAAGACGCATGGCAATCTTCATGACCATTTTTTCAGAAGTCCCGAGAAGCAGAATTTTCTTAAGATGGAGCTGGCGGAGAGCTTTTGCAACTTCGTCTCTGTGTTCCTTGTCGTCAAAAAGGGCGGCACGAACAGCTCCCATGTAAGTTTTTTCTTTTTTTGCAGTATGACCTGCTATGATTTTTTCATCCTGAATAAGAAGGCCGTCATCAATGAGGGCATGAATTCCGTATTCTTCGGCAAGAAGCTTTGAACGGAAACTTTTTCCTGTTCCGCTTTCACCGACAAGTGCGTAAACCGTAATGGGACTGAATTTCTGTTTAACGGAATCAATTAATTTCATCGGAGATATTATATATCAAAAAAATATGTTAAACAAACAAAAAATTATTGTCTGGCGGACATTCAATTAGTTCGGGAAGTCCAAGAGGGTTGTCTTTTGGGAAAACCAGTTTTTCTGCATGGAGGAAGAAATCTCTTTTTGAGCCTGAAAGCTTTACTCCTCCGTAAGCAGTATCTCCAATCAGAGGGAACCCGTGGGCCTGACACTGGCTTCTGATCTGATGTGTTCTTCCGGTTTCAATAAGAAAAGCACATTCAGTTATGTCTTTTCCGTTGTGATTGCCGTGTTTCAGTGGAGTTACGGTTGTTTTTGCCCGTTTTCCGTCAGTTTCAGAAACTTTTACTGTATGGAAATCAGCATCGCCTTCATTTTTGGAGATAAAATCTTCCCAGAATTCCTGTTCCTTCAGGTTTCCCTGAACTATGCCGCGGTAAATCTTCTTGATTGTGTGGGTCTGGATGTTTTCAGAAAACCATCTTGCGCCTTCAAGGCTGAAAGAAAAAGCCAGAAGTCCGGTGGTTTTACGGTCCAGGCGGTGGAGGGGACCCGGGTTGAAGGAAAGGGAATTATCACGGGTGTGTTTCCGGTAATAGATTTTTACATACTCATCCAGGGAATCTTTGTCTCCGTGTACTTTGATGTCGTAAGGTTTATTCAGGAGGAGGATGTGTTCATTCCTAAAAACAATAAGTTTTTCAATATCGGGGCCATTTACAGACTTTTCAGGCTGTTCAGCACTTTTTCCCCCGAGAAGAAAAGAAGCTATTGAAATTACATCACCTTCCGCAACCCTGTCATTCTGCTTTGCTTTTTTGTGGTTAACTTTAATAAGGCCTTTTCTGATGAGTCCGTAAATTTCTGAAAGAGGAAGGTCAGGTAGAAAATTTCGTAATATTCTGTCCAGTCTGCGGTCGTTGTCGTTTGGGCCTGCAGAAAAGTCTGTAAAATCCATATAAAGCCTATGATAGTAAAATATCTAGTAAAAATATAGTTCACATGCTAAAATATGATAATATGTGGGAGCAATTTAAACAATTCTGTACAAACCCGATTCTCGTAGCATGTCTTTTCAGCTGGTTCTGTGCACAATTCATTAAGACTATTATCAAACTTGTTTACGGTAAAATTCATACTTTCCGTGAACTTATTGAACTTCTTGTCTGGCGTACCGGCGGACTTCCTTCCAGCCATTCCGCACTTGTAACATGTCTTACTACCTGTATTGGAATGAAAAACGGAATTAACTCAGATCTTTTCATGCTTTCTTTCGGCTTCTGCCTTATTACTATAAGGGATGCTCTTGGCGTAAGACGTTCTTCCGGCGTTCAGGCTTCCACTCTGAATGAAATTGGTAAACAGCTTGATTCAAAAGAAATCATTAAATATGTTCCAATCAAAGAAGTACAGGGCCATTCTCCAATGGAAGTAGTTCTTGGTTGTATTTTAGGCTTTTTCATCGGATTAGCTTTTAACACTCTTTAGTTTCATGAAAAAGTCATTTGTTGTTGCCGGATTATTCAGTGTCATCCTGACTCTTGTTTTACAACTTCTCTTCAGACAGACTCCCAAAGGAGAACTGTGGAAAGGTTTTTCTGTTCTATACACACAGAAGGAATGTGACGATTCTCTTGTTACTGCCATCTTAAAAGATTCAGGCGTTGAAGAATTTGCATGTCTTTCAGGACAGTATCTTCCTATCAATGCACGGCCTGATTCAGTTGAAGTTTCACTCATTGGCTTTAATCCTGAAGCCCTTGATTATCTTTCCGGAAGAAACAATTACTTTTTTGATAAATCCAAAAATTACAGACTTTATTATGTTCCTGTTTTTTATAAAGCAAAACTTGCGTCCTGTGTTTCCGAACTGAAAAGGCAGGGAATTGAATCGGGGGTTGATTCTACAGGTGCGTATCCGTTCCTTTTTCCACTGACTGTTTTTGTTTTTTATGCTCTTCTTGTTGTCTTTGCAAAACGTAAAATTCTTTTTGCTCTTTCAGGAATTTTTTCAGTTACCTTTACACTCTGTTTTCCTTTTCTTTCTTCTGCAATTTCATCCTTCCTGCTTCTGGTATCTTCATTCATAGTCTGCAATGTATTCGGAAGAAGAGGGGCATTGGGAATGCTCAGGAAGAATCTTTTCTTCTACGCTTTCCTTGTTCTCAGCGTTGCTTCTTCTTTTTCTACTTCACTTGCAGCGGGCTTGATTTTCATTCTTACACTGGCAGCTTCCGCTTCGGTTTTTGTAATATTTGTTTATGTGAAAACAATGATTGCAAGAAAGTCGGAATTCCAGCCGGTCATGATCCGGAGTGCCTGGAAAATACCAAAATTCAACGGCCGGGAAAAAATCATTTTTCCGGTTTCAGTCGGGCTCTGCTTCCTGGTTTTCATTTTCTCCCTGTTTTCTCTTGATGTTTCTGCAGGTTCAAAAGGCAGCCGTATTGCTCTTCCTTCTTCTACAGTTTCTTCAGGAGCCAGAGAGCTGCCGGAACTTGATGATTACTATAAATGGAATTACATGGTTCAGACTTATCCATACAGGAATCTGAACGAAGATAAAGGTGACCAGCTTTCGCCAGTTGAATACTCAAGATTTTCTGAACAGAACGGAATTGTTTCTGAATACCGGGAAACTTTTGTTTTCGATTCAGAGTATAAAGATATAGTTTACGGCTCAATTGATTCTCTGCCTTTTTATGCTGTTGAAAAAATCATGAAAAAGCAGGGTGAAAACTTTAAAGCAGGTTATTCAGTAACAGGGTCGTACCATTTGGGTTTATTTACTATAATCATTTCGTTAATACAGGTATTTCTGCTGGTTCTGTTTTTTACAGGATTCATGCTTAATATACGCAGAGGAAAAAAATGATCACATTTCCAGGTATTTCATCGGTAATAAAAAATTACAACTTTTCCGAAAACGCATTTCTTCCTTCTCTTGTTACAGTTCCGCTCGTTATGGAAAAGGATGCTCCATGTAAGCCTGTTGTTTCTAAAGGCGACATTGTTGCGGAAGGTGATGTAATTGCAGTTCCTGAATCACATTCTTTAAGGGCAAAAATTCATTCTCCTGTACCTGGCGTGGTAGAAGATATTGTTTCGGTTCTTTGTCCAAACGGAAAGCCTGAAATTGCAGTGAAGATCCGCATGAAAGGATCTTTTTCGTATCTTGGAAAAAAGCCGTCTGTAAAACAGTGGGAGAATCTTCTTCCAAAATCAATTACAGAAAAGCTTGCTGAATACGGGGTTTTAAATACATATTACGTTACGAATCCGGTTTCTCTTTCTTATGAAATCGATCAGGTTTCCAAGAAAACAAAAAAGTGCCTTATTGTCAGAATGTTCGACGAAGACCCTGTACGAATTACCGATTCTCTTGTTACAAAACTCTATCTTGAAGAAGTTAAGAAGGGCGCCTACATCACAGCCCGTGCTCTGAATGCCGACGGTATTCTTTATGTCTTTGGTGCTGATTTCCTCAGTAAGGAAGAAATCGGAAAAGCCCACGACATGGAAAAAGATGAAAAAGTTCTTGTAATGAATACAAGAAAATATCCGTGCGGTTATAAAAAAGAAGTCTGCAATCTTTTTAAGAAGAGCTTCAAAAAGGAAAAGTCTTTTTCTGTAAGAGAGGATGATCTTTTTGTGGATGCTTCTACAATGTACGAAGTATACAAGGCTATTGAACTTGATACTCCTGTAATCGACAAAAAAGTCCACTTTTCCGGAAACTGTTTAAAAGCCAACTGTTTTCTCAATGTAAAAATCGGAACCTCACTTAAGAATGTGGTGGAACAGCTTGGCGGCTTTGATGTAAAACCATATCTGATTGTAATCAACGGGCACATGACAGGTTACTCAGTTCAGAGCCTTGATGTTCCGATCACCAAGTACATTAAGTCTGTTGCCTTCCTGTCGAAGAACCGTAAACCTGATCAGTATGTTTATGAATGTATTTCCTGCGGAAACTGCCGTAACATCTGTTCACGAGGGCTTACACCGGATCTTCTGTACCGTTATAAAACTGAGAATTTCCCTCTGCCGGAAGAATATATTCTTTCAGCCGCTTCTTGTGCTGAATGTTCAATGTGTAATACTGTCTGTCCTTCAAGAATTCCTCTTTCGCAGATTATTTCTTCAATCCGACAGTCGGTTAACGTAGATTTTAGTGAGGAAGAAAATGACTGATTATACAAATAAATTGAATTCCGATTACGCATACGTCAGACCTTTTGTTTTCAAAAAGCAGTCAGTAACAAGAACCTGCATTAAAATGATTGGTTTTCTTCTTGTTGAAGTTTGTTTGCTCGCAGCTTACGGCAGTTACAGTGCCCTCATAAATATCGGTTGTGCTGTAGGTGCTTCACTTCTTGCGTATCTGATTTTTTTCATTCATAAAAAGGAAGTATGGTATACAAGTTTTATGGCCGTGCTTCAGGGACTTCTTTTCGGAATGCTTCTTCCTGAAACTTATCCGCCACTGGCAGCTTTTTTTGTTGTATTCATTCTTATGAGTCTTGTACGCTGTATTTTTCAGGGCATATATAATATCTGGGCAAATGTAATCTGTTTTGGTGTTGTAATTGCCTGGGTAATCGGAAAAAGCTTTTTTCCTGATTTCCTCCTCAGCCAGGATCTGATTGGAATGCGAAATTCTTCTCTGTATCTTATTCAGAACGGTGATTTCCCTGTAAGTTCTTTTGATTCTTCGGTTACCGCTTTTCTTAATAATACAGTATTCAAAATTCTGAAAGTTTCTGTTCCTGAAGGTTATGTTTCAATGCTCTGGGATTCCCACAGTACTATTCCGGCTTTCCGCTTCAACGTAATCAACCTTCTGGCTTCGGTAATACTTTTTGCTGATGAATCTTTGGATTACATGATTACGGGAATTTTCCTTCTGGTATACTGTCTTCTTGTAAGACTTTTTGTTCCGTTTATTTTTGGCGGTGCTTTCAATTCCGGCGATATTATTCTTGCTTTGTTCTCAAGCGGGCTTCTTTTCAGTTCGGTTTTTGTAATGCAATGGATTGGAACAATGCCTTCTTCAAAAGCCGGAAAACTGGTTTATGCATTCCTCATGGGAATCATTACTTTCCTTATTGTTGGATGCGGAACTTCGGGAATCGGATTTATGTACTGTATTCTTTCAGGAAATATTGTAACAGTTGTTATTCGTGTTATAGAAAACCGGAATGATTCTATTAGAATTCTGAAACAATTCAAAAACACAAAAGGTGAGATTGTAAAATGACGGAAAAAAACAAAAGCAATTTTTCAACAAAAGTTTTCTTTATACAATACGGAATCTTTTTTGCATTCATACTTCTTGTTACTGGTATTCTTGTTTATACAATTTACGTTTCCCGGGCTTCGTGGTTTGAAAACCTGAAAACAGCCTGTGAAACCGTTCTTGAAGAAAATGAACCGGGCGAATGGGTTCTTGGTCAAACTGTTGAAATTAAGAATCCTGCTAAGACTGCAACAGTATGTTATGAAGCTTTCAATTCTTCAGGTGAAACAGCCTTTGCCGTAATAAAAAGAATCCAGACTTTCTATGGACCTCTTACTGCAGTTTTTGTATGTACTGAAGATAAGGAAGTTTCCCTTAAAGGTTTTGTTTCACTTCACGGACGAATCAAAGGGCAGCTTGAAAATTTTGAGAATAATAAACGCATAACTTATTACGCTGAAAGAATCCCGGAAATTATCGGGCTGTAAGGAGAGATAGAATGCAGAAAAAGTATACTTACATTTATATATCAGCCTGCCTTTCATTTCTTGTTCCGGCTCCCGGACGTTTTGTTTATGGCTTTGTTCTTTCGCTTGAACTTATGTTCCTTATGCTTATTGGAACAAGCCTTACATCTTTTATCAGAAAATTTAAATTTGAAAAGGTTGCTTCGTTTATCTATCTTTTCGCTTTTACTTCTTTCGTAGTTTTATATCGACAGATTTTTATTCTTACTCAGACAGAACTTGCCATGACCTTAGGCTATGCTTTTTACCTTCCGTCTGTTTCTTCATTCCTTATCGGGTATGTTTTGAAAAATGAAGATCTGAATATAGTTGAACGTCTTTCCGAAAACATGATAAAGACATCTATTTTCTGTGCCTTTTCTCTTTTATTTTTCCTGTTCCGTGATATCTGCGGATATGGAACATTTACATTCTTCGGAAATAACCACATGATTTTTGAAAAAGTTATTTTTGATTCAGAAAGAATCAGTGCCTTCAGCTTCTTTGCTTCTATTCCAGGTGCTCTTCTTTTATGTTCAATAATCCTTACTTTCCACATCTTTATGAGTCACAAGTTTGAAATTCTCAGATTAACCGGAAACAAGGGGAGGAATTAGTAAATGATTTATCTTCATATTTTTCTGTACTATACATTCATCTGTTCTTCTGTACTTTTTTTCGGAATCGGTTTGAACCGTAACATTCAGATCTCTCTTGATGATACAAACCTGAATTTTATTTTTTACCTTAAGATTTTTATTTCGGTTTTCATTTCTTCAGTTCTCAGTTATCTGATTACAAAATTTCTTTTGTGTCCCATTCATCTGGAAGAACTGGCTCCTGTAGTTTCTCTTTTCATTTTCCTTTGTTTCAATACATTTGTTGAAGCTCTGGTTCGTATTACAGCAAAAATCTCTTCTGCAGAATTTTCAATTTCATGGCTCATCGTTCTTCTTACAGTTGTTGAAAGTTCAACTCTCGTAGAAGCAATGGTTATCTGTTCCAGTGCAATGATTTCTTTCCTGGTTATGATTCCATTAATGACTGCGTTCCAGAAAAGACTTTTTGTTTCAGGATATGACCGTCGTGAAAAGATTCAGATTTATATGCTTCTTTCATTAACAGTCATCATTCTTCTTATTTCAGTCTGCGATATTTCCTGGCTTAATATCAGGTAAAGGAGTTTTTTATGTCTGTACTGGCCTGGTTTCTATTTGTAATACTCGTTATTTCACTTACTCTGCTGGCATTTTTTATTTTCAATGTACTTCTTCCATCAATCAAAAACGAAAATACAGAATCTACAAATCCTGTGTTTTCTGAAAAGGAAATCAAATACGTAATTCCTGAAGATGAGCCGAAAGTTTCTTCTGAAAAACGGGCTCTTGTTCTCTGTTCGGCAAATAAAACTTTTAAAGGTGACGTAACAGAATTCAATCCAAAGCACACATGCCGCCTTGTTTCTACTGTTTATAATTCAGGTTCTGACTGTAAATTTGCCTGTATAGGATTAGGAGACTGTGTAAAGGCCTGTCCGCAGGAAGCCATTGAAATTGTAAACCATACGGCTGTTATCAATAACCTTTGTATAGGCTGCGGTGACTGTCTTTCGTCGTGTCCAAAAAATATCATTCATCTTGTTCCAAAAGAAACAACTTCATACATTGTTTGTAATAACGGGGAAAATTCACTTACTTCATGTTCCTGTCTCCGTAAGGAAGAAAAAATAGAACGAAAGCCTAAAAAAGGCTTTAAAATATGGGCATATTGTTATAAAATTATAAAGCACTAAAAACGCAGGGAGTTTTTCAGTATCGGCAAATTGGGTGGGGCGCCGTATATGAATAAGAATAATGGATTCAATATACGTAAGCTTCAGCTTAAAGTCTTTTATCAGTGCGGAAAATGATTCCCTTGAAAGAGACTACCAGGAAATTTACAAGCCTCTCATAAAATTCCTTTATAAGAATTCATTTCCTTTTTCCTTTTCATTTTCCGGAACCCAGACTCATTTTTTAAGAAAGAAGCATTCTGAATTCAACAGACTTGTTTCCGAAATGCTTTCAAAAAGAAAATTCGAAATATATGGCGGGGGATACTATAATCCGGTTCTTCCTCTGCTTCAGCCTTCTGACCGTAACGGACAGATAGATCTTCTTTCTACTGAAATTACACAGTGTTTCGGGAAACTTCCTCACGGCATTACCTTCTTTGTTGATGCCTGGGATTCTACTCTTGTTCAGAATATGACTTCCTGTGGAATGAAATATGCTCTTCTTGAAGAATCCCTTATTCCTGAAGACCGCCAGAAATTCGTTCCTATCATAATGGCCGATCTTGGAAAGAATGTAGATATTTATTATTTTTCTGATGACCTTAAGAATGACCTTATAACTAACGGTGCGGAATCATTTATACATAATCTTCAGTCGAAAGTAGCAAAACTGTCTAAAAAAGATGACAATTTAAGAAACTGTCCTAGAATTGTGAACATTTCCTTTGATCATCCGGACATCAAGAATATGCTTTCAGCAAACCGTTTTGAAGAACTTCTGGAATATTTCAAGACAAATGAAAGCAACATAATCCTTTCAACCATTCAGGATTATTCTGAAGCTGCTACAGTAAAGATTCCGGCTTATATTGCGGGCGGATTAAACAGAAAGATTGCAAAATGGTCTGAACTTCCTTACGAAGAAAGCGAAAAGAAACCGTCCCGTTCCTTCACAATTTACGATTTCCTTGATACCTATTCACAGTGCCGTAACCTCTATAACCGCATGCTTTATGTTTCCATGCTGGTAAACCAGATCCATGGGGACAAGCTTAAAAAACGTGCCGCCCGTGAAATAATGTGGGAAGCACAGAACGGTGAGGGCCTTGTCTGCACCGATATCTGCCGTTATTCCCACTATAAGAACAGGCAGATTTCCTACCACCTCCTTATGGATACAGAAAAACTTGTCCGTGAAGTTTCCGATTTCAAGGAATCGGTTCTTTCCTTTGACTATAATTATGACGGTCACAAGGAATACATCTGCCGTATGAAGGATTATTTTACTGTAATCGGGCTCCAGGGCGGTTCTATCCGTGAATTTGAGCCTCTCAAAAACGGCTATAATTATTGTGACAACTATCTTCGCCTTGAAAAGTTTGACGGTTATGCCGACGGCTACACAAGAGGGTTCTTTGTGGACCATATTTTCACTGACAGCCAGTTTGAAAAATATATCCGTGGAGAAGTCTGTGGAGACGGTATTTTCTCAAAAGTACTTTATGAAGAAGTAAAGTTTTCTTCAAATCAGAAGGAAATAACCCTCAGAGCACAGGCTGTATGCGGTGGTCAGAACCTGGTTCTTACAAAAAAATTCATCATAAACTCTTCGGGAATGAATATTCAGTACCTCATAAAGAACGAAAGTGATTCAGTTTTCAAGTCAAAATTCTGTGTAGAATCAAACTTTACAGATGTTCATTTTTCTACTGAAAAATCGGGAAACTATAAGGTTCTTCTTGTAACAGATACTGAAGCCAAGGAAGTAGATTCAGAAAAGTTCTCAGTGGAATGTTTTGAAAACGGCAGTGTACCGGATATCAACGTGGTTCAGATTTTTGACGAAGAAGAGGGTATTTCATTCTCTTTTGAACCAAATGAAAACTGCAGTTACTGTTTCTACCCGATTTCTTTCAAACGTCCTGATACAGACACCAAGGAAAACCAGGTTGCAGGTAAAACCTATGTTTCCACACTTTTCTGGGACCTTGAAATTGAACCCGGAAAAGAAATTGAAAAGAACTTTAATTTTGCAGTATATACTCCTAGAAAAAACAGGAAAAAGAAATAACAAAAAATTCATTCTCAAAATGACATTTTTTGTAAAACTGTTTGACAAAGACTCAAATAATAGTGTAGAATATTGACACTCTGATTGGAATTGTTGTATTATAAACAAGTTATATCAGAACAAATATAGTGAGGTTATATATATGGCAGTACCTAGATCGAAAACATCAAAGGCCGTAACAAAAAGACGTCAGACAATCAATATGAAGCTCAAGGCTCCACAGCTGGTAGAATGCTCTAACTGCGGAAACCTGGTTCAGTCTCATAGAGTTTGTCCAAAATGTGGTTTCTACCGCGGACGTCAGGTAATCACACCTGAAACTAACGGCTAATAAATTAGGAGAATAAGATGGACGAATTGTTCGAAAAAATCCAGAAGCTTATCGCTGATAAGCTTGAAATCGATGAAAGCAAAATCACTTTGGATTCTTCATTCCGTGGTGACCTCGGTGCAGACAGTCTCGATACTTACGAACTGGTTTACGCAATTGAAGGTGAACTTGGTGTAAGCATTCCTGATGAAAAAGCAAACGAATTTGAAACAGTTCGTGATGCTTATGACTTCATCAAAGCTGAACAGGGTAAATAATTTTATCTTGTACTGAAAAAGGACTTCCCTTGGAGGAAGTCTTTTTTTTTATCTAACGGCCCCTGAATGAATAAAGCTATAACTCCTGAAAGACTGAAACTTCTCAAAGAATTCTGTAAAAAAGCCGGAACTGATTTCCAGAATTTTGAACTTCTGGATCATGCTTTTTACCACAGAAGTGCTTTTAACGAGCACAGAAAAGATTTTGGTGGAGTAATCTATAACAATGAACGTCTTGAGTTTCTTGGAGACAGTGTTCTTGGAATGGTAACTGCTTCCTGGCTTTTCCGTGAGCTTGAAGATTCAAAAGAAGGGGATCTTGCCAAAATAAAAAGTTCTGTCGTTTCTGAAAAAGCCCTTGCTCCTATGGCGCTGGAACTTGGAATCAATAAGCTTCTGGTTCTTGGCCACGGTGAAGAGATGACCGGCGGACGCAGTAAGCCTGCAATCCTTGCTGACTGTATGGAAGCTGTTATCGGGGCTTATTACCTTGATAGGGGCTACCGCAAAACGGAAGAATATGTTCTTTCATTCATTGTTCCTGAAATCCAGAAGGTTCTTGAAAACGGCACAAAAGATTTCAAAACCCAGCTTCAGGAATTCTCCCAGAAAAAATTTAAAATAACACCTGAATATGAACTTCTCGGAACAAGCGGTCCGGAACATGAAAAGGTTTTCCGTATTCTTGTTCATGTAAAAGACAAAAAATTCGGCCCTGTAAGCGGTTCCAGCAAAAAAGAAGCTGAACAGAAAGCTGCTGAACTTGCCCTTAAATCAATCAGATCCTAACCCGAATCACGCTTTTATTATAGTTTGCCCATAATATTGATATATGGTACTATAATTTATGGCTGAAACTAGAAAATCTAAAGATGAGCAGCGGTATCATATCATTTTTACCGGCTTAATTTTCCTTTTTGCTCTGCTTGGTTCTTTCGGTTTGTTCAAGAAACTGGACTACCGTTTTTATGACTTCCTGTTACGTTTCCGTAAAGAAATCCCAAAAAATGAAAAAGTTGTCATGGTTGAAATAGATGACGACTCTCTTTCAAAGCTTGGTGAATGGCCATGGTCCCGTGATATTATGGGAGACACCCTTATACGCATGAAGGAACTTGGTGCTGTTTCCGCTTCCTTCGATATTGAATATCTTTCGCCTTCTAAAATGGGTATTGCTTCTGACGCCCGCGAAAAGATTGCCGAATCTATCAATGAAAATAAACGCACAATCGAAACACTGGTTGGTGAACTTACCGATGCCATCACTGACGGAAATATCGGAAGAAACGAACTTCCTGAAATCAAGGAAGAACTGATTAACGGAAATATTGAACCTTCCTATGATGACCTGGAAGAAAAAATCATCGATAACGTTTACTTCGATTACGATGAATATTTTGCACGGGCTGTGCAGTTCTTTGGAAACGTTTATCTTACAATCAATAACCGTGACCTCAGAATGGACAAAATCTATACTCCTGAGTATCTGGATTATGTTCAGAAAAGAATTTTACGAAGTAACGTAGAAGACAAAAAAGGCAGAGTCAGAAAAAACAACCTTTATGAATTCTCTCGTCTGGATGGAGACCGCCCTGGATTTTCTCCTGCCATTGAAGTATTTATGTCACGGGCAATGAGCGCATCCTTTACAAACTCTGTTGTAGATGATGACGGTATCAGACGCCGTATGGAATTCCTTTCCGATTACCGTGGAAAATTCATTCCCCAGCTTGCTGTGGGCCCTCTTCTTGATAATCTTCAGGTGGAAAAGGTTATCCGTAATGCCAGAAGTGTTACTTTAGTAAATGCAAAGTTCCCGGATCTTGAAAAGCCGATTGACCTGCGTATTCCTCTTGATGAACACGGCTGTATGGTAATTAACTGGCGCCGCGGAAATATTGAAGATGCATTTAACTTTGAACCGGTTCTTGCACTTAATAATCTTGACGATTATGAAAGAAATATCTTCCTCTGTCTGGACAATATTGCAAAGCTTGCAGTTCGTGATGATACAGGAAACAAAATCGGTTTTTCTGCTTTTGCTGAAGAGCTTTCGGATTTTTACAGTCAGATTCTTTCCGATAAGGAATACCTGCTTTCGCTTTGTACAGGCTATGATGAAAACGGCATACCTTATGACGGAATTACTGCAGATCAGTATGAAGCCTACTTTGGTGAGAAAAAAGATTTCTTTGAAAACGTAAAGGCATTTATTGAATCTGGTCTTGATGCCGAAGCATTTGAAGTTCTTGATTCTCTTGTGGAAAAAGGTCTTCCGGTTGAAACTGTTATAGATTATAAAGCCGCCCTCAAAGAAGAATATGATCATCTTCTTGAAGAATATGCGGGTTATTCTGAACTTGAACCGAAAGTTAGAAATGTTCTTGAAGGATCTTACTGTATTATTGGAAATACCGCTTCGTCTACAACAGATATCGGTGCAACTCCTTTCATGAAGCAGTACGAAAACGTTGGTATCCACGGAAACATGATGAATACCATTTTGAACCGCAAATTCATTTATTCCTTTGAATGGTTCTGGGCTTTTATTTTTGCTGTTCTTATTTCTTTCATTCCATTGTTCTTCTCCGGAGAAAAAAAGACATACCGTAATATTTCCGGTGCTATTGTAATCATTTCCGGAACTGTATTGCTTGTTCTTCTGTTTGTTCTTTTCAACATCTACGTACAGATGATTACTGCAATACTATATCTGATTGTGAACTACCTGTTTGGTGTAGTTTACCGGTTTATCAATTCCGATAAAGAAAAGAAATTCATTACAAATGCTTTCAGCCAGTGTCTTTCTAAAGACGTTGTTGACGATATCATTAAAGATCCTACAAGCCTGAAACTTGGTGGTGTTACCCGCGAAATGACTGCTATCTTTACCGATATCCAGAAGTTTTCTTCGTTCAGTGAACTTCTGAACGCTGCACAGCTTGTTGCTCTTTTGAATT
Organism: Treponema sp.; assembly: GCA_045617385.1. Lineage (GTDB taxonomy): Bacteria > Spirochaetota > Spirochaetia > Treponematales > Treponemataceae > Treponema_D. The sequence continues at coordinate 6,479 of JAZLIM010000016.1, read as the reverse complement.
ATTATCTTACAAAAATGTCAGATATAATCATGGAAGAAAGGGGAACTGTAGACAAATACGAAGGAGACGCCATTATTGCTCTTGTTGGGGCACCTATGGAACTTCCTGACCATGCTTTCAGAGCCTGTTCAGCTGCCATTAAAATGAAAAAAGCCGAAAAGGAAATGAATAATGAAATCCTTGAAGTGGTAAAAGGTGAAAAGCCTGAAAATATGGATCAGGACCTTTACGATGCCTTCAAGATCATGGTTTCAAACCAGAAGACTATTTTCACACGTGTTGGAATCAACTCGGGCGAAATGGTTGCCGGATTCATGGGCTCTGAAAACAAAAAGAACTACACAATGATGGGAAATAACGTAAACCTGGCATCCCGCCTTGAAGGTGTAAACAAAGCTTACGCTTCTTCAATTCTCTGTTCTCAAAAAACTTATGAGTTTGCAAATGAAGGCGTAAACAAAGACAAGATTCTTTTCCGCCGCCTTGACCGGGTACGTGTAGTAAATATCAATACACCGGTTCAGCTTTATAACCTTATTGGATTCAATGATTCTGTCTCTGAAGAGCAGAAAAAGGAAATTGAAATGTTCCATGCAGCCCTTGACCGCTACCTGGAAAAAGACTTTATTCAGGCAGGAAAACTCTTCCTTAAAGCAGATAAAGTGTATCATGACGAAACAGCAATTGTTTTTGCTGAAAGATGTAAAAAGTATATTGAAGACGGCGTTCCTGAGAACTGGGACGGCGTTCTGAATATGACAAGTAAATAAAAAAACTAGAGGGGTTTATTATTATGTTAAAAAGATTTGGAATTGCAGCTTGCTTTGCCATAGCAGGGCTTGTAATGTTTTCTGGCTGTGCTATTGGTGAAAGCGGCCCGGAACACGATGTTGATTATTACGAACCTGAAGATGACGGAAGTGTGCAGATGTTTTCTTCTAAATTTGAAAAAGTAATTCATGCAAAAGGTGACTTAAGTATTTTCAACGGCAAAAAAGACCTGTATACAATTCAGGTAAACAGAGCTTTTGATATGAGAAAGGATACAGGATATATATATCCAAATATAAGTGATTCCAGATCAGCTGATTTTGAAAATCTGAATGAAAATTCTTTTGTTTCAATTAGCGAAGGAAATATCAGGAAGGAAACTCCTTCATTTGTATATCAGCCTCTTGAAAAGCCTGTTAAAAGAAGCCCGGATGCAAGAACTGCAGGCCCTGAGCCTGTTATTGCCCTTGATACTTCAAAATTTAAATTGGGTGATAATCATTCTTTCTATGTTTCTGATAAGCTTGATGAAACAAACAACGGTTCAACCAAAAATGGTGTTCTTAAAGCTGTAGGGGAACACTGTCTTGTTTTTGTGTGTGATGAAGACAGTTCTTTTGTTTCAAAAGAAAAGGCTGAATCTTTACGAGATAGTTTTGAACAGATGTACGCCCTTATTACAAATGTAATGGGTGGAACCCGAATCAATAAGCCTCTTGATTTCTTTCTTGATACTAACGGAAAACTTCATGAAGAATGGCCAGCAACCATTTCTGATGAAACTGGTAAACCTGAACAGAAAATCATCATATTTATTAGTGACTGTTTTGATGATAAGGACAAAGGCAGTGTTGTAGGTTATTTCTGGCGTGGTGATTTATATTCAACTGAAGCCCGTTCTTATAAATACAGTAACCAGTGCCGCATGATTTATATTGATTCATACTGGGTAAAAAAAGATATGGAAAAAGGAACTGAAGAAGCTGATTCAACCCTGGCCCATGAATTTACCCACATGATCAATGCCATCCAGAAAAAGCTTAATGTGGAATCCTGGTTCACAGAAATGCTTGCCATGGCAAGTGAAGACTTTATGGGCTCCACATATTTCAATTTTTCTACCACCGATGAATCTTCTGTTTTTACAAGACTTTCTACTTTCAACTGGGCTTACCCTTATGGTGTAGAAGAAAAATACTGGAACGGTGGAGATAATATTTCATATAATTATGCAAATACTTATGCATTCGGGGCTTACCTTATGCGTAATTACGGCGGAATTGAACTTATAAATAAAATTGCTACAAATGAGGAAACAGGAAAAGAAGCAATTACAAAAGCCCTTAAGGATCTTGGATACGATGAAACCTATGATTCCGTATTTGCTAAATTCGGTCAGGTCCTTATAAATACAGACGGTGAAGGACTTTCTCTTAATAAATCTCCGTATAATACATACGATTATTCCACAAACTTTAACGGGTATAAGTATAAAGTTGTTCCTCTTGATCTTTATAAGTATAAAGTTTGGGATGCAAAAAGTAATAAATATCTTGAAGGACCTGTTTTCAGGGATATTAATTACAGTTACAACCTTAACGGTCGTGGAATTGAAGTAAAGCATTTCGGAAAAGTTTCTGATTACGAAAGTTTCCGGGCAAAACTTCCACATTCGAAATCTGTAGATCTTTACATCTATATAAAATAAAAAACTAACCTGTAACTTCAGTCATTGAAAATAGTTTAATGACTGAAGCTAAAAGGATAAAATTTCTATGAAAAAGTTTACATTTCTCGCAGCTGCAGCCACTGCTTTTCTTTTATTTCCAGGCTGTGAATTCTTGAAAAACCTTATGCCAAAGGATGAAACAGTTCCTGCTCTTCCGGTAAAAAGCGTCCAGTCCTTTGAGATTACTACTCCTACAACTGACATTTCACAAAAGGTTACTGAAAATTCAAGAGTATATGTAGTGCAGGTGAATACATTAAACGAAAATGTAGATTCCTATTCTGCCGGAACTCTTAAAAACGAAGTTCCTTTCCCTGAAAATGAGGCTTCAGTATATTCAAGAATGGCTTTTGATGATGAAGTTCCTTTCAATGATCCTCCGCTTTTTATTGATTATTCTCATCTTAAAGAAAAAGCTTCTCATTATAACGAAAATAAGATTCCGGTTCGAAAATCAGTTTACCGTTCAATTGGAGAAGAATACGTTGAATTCACAGTTCCCAAAAATAACGGATATAATCCTGATTATGAACCTCTTTTTGACTGTGAACTGAAATATGAATCTAAGCATGCCTATGTTTATTTTGCTCCTAATATCAATATGCTGAAAATCATGGGAATGGAAGAAGATTATGATCTTTATGAAAGTTATCTTCAGAAATGTAATGATTTCTTGAAATTAAGTGATTTCAAGAAGATTGGTCAGGTTTTTGATGCTATTTATGAGGCTGAAACAAAGCTTCTTGGATCAAATACTGACTTCAACAGATTCAGCGGTTTTATTAAGCCTTCAAGTCAGAAAGTGACAATTCTTCTGAATGATATCTATGATGACAGTTCATATAACCAGAATGGGGGAACATTCGGATATTTTTACGGAGGAGACTTCCTTCTTGATGATGGTTCTGAAACAAGTAATGAATGTCAGATTATCTATATAGATACTGTATTATACGAAAAATATCCTGATACAGCTCTTTCAACTCTTGCCCATGAGTTTGCACATCTTTTGAATTTCTGTAACAAGGAAATGAAAACAGCACAGGATATTTCTGAAAATACCTGGTTTACAGAAATGCTTGCCATGGTCTCAGAAGACCTTCTTTATGAAAGTGTCCTTGAACCACAGGGGATTTATTCTAACAGCGTAATAAAGAACCGTATTCCGTATTATCTTGCTTTTCACGATCAAGGAATTACTTCTTGGGGTGGAAATGACAGCCTCCCATATTATGGAAATACATTTGCTTTCGGTTCATTTCTTGTAAGAAACTATGGCGGTCCTGAATTGATTCATAAAATTGCTACTAATTCAGATTTCAATGAAAATGCTGTTACAGAAGCTCTTTCTTCATTAAACTATTCTGAAAGCTTTAATGATGTTGTAAGAGAATTTGCAATTTCTTCAATGAATTACCGTACAACAGATGAAAAGAAAATAAAAACCTTAAACAAATCTGTTAGTCAGACTAATAATGGAAATGTATATAAAGCCGGGAAAATTGATGTTTCATCTTATAAGAATAAAAGCGGAAACCCGGGGCTTGAACTCTTAAAAAGCGGAAGAACTACTGACCTTGGTGCCCATGGTTTTACGGTTCAGTATGCAGGTGAAGGTTCGCGTTTTATGGGGGAAAAATATGAGAAGCTTTCAGTTTCTTTACCGAAACGAAACGGTATAAAAATGTACTGTGTCATCCAGGAAATAGAAAAAAATAAGGAGGACCTTTTATGAAAAGAATCTTATTGGCTTTACTCATATCAGTTTCATGCTTAAGTCTTTTTGCCCTCGGTAAAAAGAAAAATACTCCTCCGGTAGAAGGCGTAATTATGATGTATGGCAATATGCCTTTCGCTTTCCCCGGGCTTGTTACTGATTCCGGGGAAGAATACACCCTTACAACAGAAAACAAGAAGCTTATGAAAAAGATCCGGGAAAATGCCGGAAACCGTGTTTACGTTTACGGTTCAGTCTTAAACAGCAGTGAAGAAAACGGTAAAGTTTTCCAGATGCTTAAAGACGGATTTCTTGATGTAAAAGACGTAGAAAAAGTAAAACGGAAGAGAATAAAAAAATAATACGAAGAGAATAACTGAAAACTTATTGAACATTCTTATTTAATTATTTTTATGGATTCTATAAAAACCTGATCTCCAGAAAGTGCTACATATAAGTTTTTATAATCATTCGAAATAGTTGTGGTGTTATCAATGATGAGGCCACCGCATTCGGTATGTAAAAAGATTTTGTTCCCGTCGCGCTTGATGGAAATTTCTATGTCTCGTCCAGATTTGTTATCCATTTTCCACTGAGGCCAGTCATGAAAAGCGTCAGTTTTTGTAACACTAAGTGAATTGGTGGAGAAAGGATCTGCCTGCCAGCTTTCACCATCCAGACGAATAAAAGCAAATTCCCTGAAATTATTTCCATCAACTTTTCCGTTGTCAGATTCAAACAGAATAATAAACGGGCAGTGCCATATAAGACGGGCATATGGAAAAGATTGCATATGGAAGGATAAAACAAGATTCTGATTTACTGGAATTCCTTCTGTTGATTTTATTCTCCAGCTTTCAATCTGGATGTTTGGAATGTCACCGTCTGGATTTTTAAAATAATTGATTTCATTTGCAATTCTTGGAAAACCTTCATTAGGTAACATTTCAGTACTTCGTTCTTCTGTAATGTCAGTGATATAACATTTTTTACCTGTGATACCAAGAAAAGCGTAGCGGGAGCCATCAGAAACTACAATAGTTGATTTGATTTCAGTATAACCGTCATTGATTTCAAAACGAATATGATCTCGTTGTTTTACGGCAGTTAAAGTTATAAACAGTACTTCATTGATATCATCAATTCTGTTTTTCAGATGTTTAACATCAATTTCAACTTTTCTTGTGCTACCTGTTTTGTATTTTCCATTTATACAAACTGAAAAATATTCAGTATAGTCATAAAAACTTTTTTCCTGTGCACCTGTATGAACACGACTGTCTACAGCATCAAAGAAAACGAAAACAGGTAGATTATCAACACCTTTTTCCAGTTTTTCTGATTTAATTTTTATTGTGCATTTAAACTGATTTAGAACAAAACCGGAATAATAATTGTTATATGCGCCTACACAATATAATTCATTTGAATTCTGATTCTGCTTCTTTTTGTAAAATTTATCATTGTCGATTATCTGTATCATAATCGATACAAACTCAGGATCAAACTGTTTGCCGGAACTTTTTAGAAGTTCTTCTCGAACAACGTTCTGCGGAAGGAGTTTTCGGTAACTTCGTTCAGAAGTCATTGCATCATAAGCATCGGCAACTGCAATAATTCGTGCATAAACCGGGATATCTGTAGCTTTGAGACCTTCAGGATAGCCCTGACCGTCGTATCTTTCATGATGATATTTTGCACCCATAGTCAGGTAAGGAAGCTTTCTGATATGAGCAAGAATTTCTCTTCCAAGGACAGGGTGCTGTTTGATGATACAGAATTCTTCATCTGTAAGTTTATCCTGTTTTTTCAGAATCCAGTCAGGAACACCAATTTTTCCAACATCATGTAAAAGGGCTGAAAAATAAACCTTTTCACATTCATCTTGTGATAAACCAGCCAGTTCTGCAATCTGCCTGGAATACTGAGCCACTCTGATAGAATGCCCGTGGGTATATTCATCTTTGGCATCTATTGCACTGGCAAGAGTTTCTGTTATCTGAATAAACATTTCTTTCATTTCAAAAAGCTCTGCAGTTTTTTGTTTATTCAGACAGATATCAATGTACATAAGGACAGCACATATTGTAATTCCTGCAAGTAAATATGAACCGCCGTATAGAATCTGTAAAAAAATACAGATAATGCCGGGAATCATGGAAAAAAGTCCCAGTTTTGCTATATTGTTTTTCTTTTTTTTCGAATTGTAATAAATAAGGATAATTATATTAAAAAATAAATATAGATAAGCAATTAAGCCTT
>JAZLIM010000015.1:0-63061 GCA_045617385.1 Treponema sp. | reverse complement strand
GTGTCAGGATTTCCTTCTGCCATGAGTCTGCCTGTAAATTATTTCTTTGGAAGGATCTTGTCGAATCCGCAGTATGGAACCAGAACTTCAGGAATTGTAACTGATCCATCGGCATTCTGGTAGTTTTCAAGGATTGCAAGCATTGCACGACCAACGGCAATAGCAGTTCCGTTCAGTGTGTGAACGTACTTGTTCTTTCCGTCATCGTCCTTGTATTTGATGTTCAAGCGGCGAGCCTGGTAGTCTGTACAGTTTGAAGTTGAAGTAACTTCGCCGTATTCTCCGCCGTTACGTCCAGGCATCCATGCTTCAAGGTCCCACTTGCGGTAAGCTGGTGCACCAAGGTCACCTGTACATGTATCTACAACATGGAATGGAAGTCCAAGACCTGTAAAGATTTCTTCTTCGATAGCACGGAGCTGTTCGTGGATAGCATCTGACTGTTCAGGAGTAGAGTAGGCAAACATTTCAACTTTGTCGAACTGGTGAACGCGGTACAGACCTTTTGAGAACTGACCTGCAGCACCTGCTTCGCGGCGGAAACAGTGTGAAAGACCACCGTACATAAGTGGGAGCTTGTCTTTTGGAAGGATTTCATCCTGGTGGTAACCACCAAGAGTGATTTCAGCAGTAGCTACCAGACAGGTTCCTTCTTCTTCGATTGAGTAAACGTTTGATTCGTTTCCGCGAGGATTGAATCCGATGCCTTTAAGAATGTCTTCTTTTGCAACGTCCGGAGTGATGAACATGTTGAAGTTGTGCTTTCTGAGTGTGTTCAGGGCGTACATGATGAGAGCCTGTTCAAGGAAAACAGCTTCGTTTTTAAGGTAGTAGAATTTTGGACCAGAAACTTTTGTTCCGCGGTCAAAATCCAGGATATCAAGTGATTCACCAAGAGCAACGTGGTCTTTAGGTTCAAAGTCGAATTTGCGTGGAGTACCAACAACCTTTACTTCAAGGTTTTCTGTGTCCAGTTTTCCAACCGGAGCCTGTGGATGGTACATGTTTGGAATCTGGCGGGCTGCTTCTTCAAGAGCTTCTTCAGTTTCCTTCTGTTCTTTTTCTACAGTTGCAATTTCTTCCTTGAGAGCTTTTCCGGCTTCAATAAGTTTTGCACGTGCATCGTTGTCCAGTTTCTGTTTCATAGCCTGGGCGTTTTCGTTGCGCTTCTGCTGAAGTGCCTGAAGCTGAGTAACCAGGGCAGTGCGTTTGTCGTAAAGTTCAACAACTTTGTCTGCATCTGCACGGGCAGGATCCATATTGCGGTCCAGTACGTTCTGTTTTACGGCTGCAAGATTATCTTTGATGTATTTGTAGTCTAACATTTATATCTCCTTGTATATTGTTTACTAATTGATAAGTGAATATGTGATTGTAACATTAGCTGTTACAGAAACATTTGCATCAGTTACGATTCCCAGAAGGTCAGTGTTCCCCTGAGGCATAATTGATTTTACGTCTGTGCTCTTGAAAACTGTTTCGTCTTCTGTAATTTCAAGAACTTTGTTTACCTTGCATCCTGAAGCACCTGCCAGGAAGTTTGCTGTGTCCTGAGCATTCTGAATTGCAAGCATGCGTGCCTGGCGGAGTTCTGAACCGCTTTCTGCAGCCTTGTAGTTCACTGCTTTAAGAACTGCAGTATTTCCACAGGCTTTGAGAACTGCTTCGCTTACAGGTTTTGTTTTTGAAATATCTTTTACAGTAATTTTTACAGAATTAAGAATTACTGTGTAGTCGTCTTTTCCGATCCATTCACCGTCTTCATTTTTTACCCAGATTTTCTGGCCTTTTTCTGTTGAAACCTGATTTCCGGAAACAGAAATAGATACAGCTTCCTGACCGAAAACAGAAACTGCATTCTGGATTTTTCCAGCTGTCTCAGAAACTGAAGCTTCACAGACTGACTGATCCATGTCTCTTGCGCGGATTTCAAATGTCAGTACACTCTGGTCTGCAAGAACTGTGCCGGCACCTTTTACGGTAATCTTTCTTGTTTCTTCCTGCGGTTTATTGATTGTACAGGCTGAAAAAAAGATACATGCAGCCGATGCTGCAATTACAAAAACTTTTGATATTTTCATTTTCCCCTCTGTTTTTTATCTGATATTTATATAGAAACGCTGTAAGTAAATTACGCGTTTATTTGCATCTTCCCAATAACGGCTTTGAGGATAGTTCTCTTTAAGCTGGTTATAGTAATCAATTGCTTTTTTTACATCTTTCTTTTCCCATGAAGCTTCAAAAATCTGTCCAAGAAGGAAAAGTCCTTCATCACGGTTTCTGTCGGAAACTGTCATGAACAGGTCAGCATTATTATAGCTTTCCTGGAAATTATTTTCATCAAAAGCTTTGCGTGCTTTTGAAAGATATTCAGATGGTGAAAGAGCAGGAAATTCGTTTGAAGGAGCCGGTTCTGCCTGCATAACTGGTGGAACTTCCTTAATTGGCTTCTCCGGAACAATTTCCTTTTTAGGAGGCTCTCTGTAAGAAGGTTCTTCTTTTGGAGGAACCGGACGTGGCTGTTCAGGACTCGCTGCAGAAGTTTTTTCCGTTTCTTCAGTCTTTACCGCTTCTTTTTTTACAGGTTCCGGATTTTTCTTTTCCGGCTTCTTTGGAACTACTTCAGAATAATCAGGAGCTTTTACATGAACTGAAGGCTTTGATTTTGTTTCCTTTACTGTAACTTCAAGATAGTCGTCAATGTAATTTCCAGAAAGTATATCTTCCTTGTAGAAGTGAAGAATTACAGTTCCCGGTGTACGGGCAATAAGAGTAAACTTTGTATTCTTTTCGCCGAGTTTTCTTCCGGCACTTGTAAGATTTCTAGAACCGTCAGTACAGCCAAGGTAAACCCATCCTTTTCCAGGGTATTCAACATCAAGGCTTTCACCGTTTTTCAAGGTTACTGTTCTTGAAGGAACGATTTCCTTTTCAGAAGTCTTTTCTTCTTCGTTTACCAAAGGCTGGTCGGAAGATTCTTCAAGACCTTCAACTTCGTCTTTTATTCCATCAAAAGTGCTCTGAAGTTCATCTTTCGGTGAATCATCTTTTTCTGAATCTTCTGCGCTATTATCTCTGTCTGTTTCAAAAGCTTCAGTTTTTCCGTTTTCTTCAGTTTCAGGATTTTCAGTTTCTGAGAGTTCGGAAGGAATTTCTTCTATTTCTTCAGGAATAACAAGAACCTGGATTTCTTCAAGCTCAGGATTCTGGTCTCCGTCTCCGGATGAAAGTTCTTCTTCTGTAATTTCAGGAAGTTCTTCTTCAAAGATTTCAGGCTCTTCAATCGGTTCAAGTTCTTCGAAAGCGGTCTCAGTTTCTGAATCTTCAGCTGGTGTTTCTTCAGTAGAAAGATTTTCTTCACCTTCTTCCTGTTCTGCTTCATAAGTCTGTTCAGATTCAGAAGTCTGTTCCAAGTCAGAAGCCTTATCTTCTTCGGTTTCTTCAAACCCTGGAGTTTCTTCTGCAATTTCTGTTTCCGGAATCACAGAATCAGGAGCCTGTTTTGAAGAAGCACATGAATAGAGAAAACCTGTAAATAAAAGAGATACAGCAACGTATTTCAGTGTTTTTTTCATGGTGCGGCTCCTGTAATTTCAGAAACTATACGGTTGTTTGACTTTGAAAGGTCATCAAGTTCTTTTTTCGAAGGTTCGGTGAACCAAACGTCCAGTTCTTCATCTGTCCAGGAATCCTTTGTCGTTCTTGAAACGCTGCTTCCCTCCGGGAGAGAAGGAGAAGGCATAACAAGAAGGTCTTCCGTAAGGATAAGGTCCTGGGAATATGTTTTCGGCTTTTTTGGAGCCGTCATAAGCAGAATAAGAATCAGGATAAGCAGAATAAGGATGAGTGACAAACAGCAGAGAATCACAGTTTTTGTGTTTGAAAAAACTGAATCTTTTATTCTGTCGTAAGTGAGAAGAAATTTTTCTTTTACTTTTGAAGTAAATTCCTTTACATCCATTTTTATTCTTTTGCTGCTTCAGGATTCTGAGAGGCATCTTCTTCAGGCTTTCCATCCTTTTCTGACAGGTCTTTAGCTTCAGCTTCGGCTTTTGCCTTTTCTTCAGCTGCCTTTTTAGCTTCTTTTTCCTGCTGTTTTGCAAGCTTTTCTTTTTCTTTCTGTTCTTTTTTTATTCGTTCAATTTCAGGATCAGTAATAGTTCCGTCTTCATTATGAACGCGTTTTGAAGGGCGCGGTGGAATAACTGCTCCTTCTTCAACGTCAATGTCTTCATCAACGAAGTTTACTTCTTCCTTGTATTTCTTTCCTGTCTTAAGGTCTTCATCAAGACGCAGGGCAATAATCTTGGAAACACCGGATTCTTCCATTGTGATACCAAGCATTGTTGAAGCACCCATAACGGTTTTCTTGTTGTGGGTAATAACGATGTACTGGGAAACATTTGCAAAGCTTTCCAGTGCAGTTACGAAACTTGAAACGTTCTTGTCGTCAAGGGCGGCGTCAATTTCATCAAGAAGACAGAATGGACTAGGGCGAACCTGGTATGTTGCAAACAGAAGTGCAACGGCAGTCATGGTCTTTTCACCACCGGAAAGCAGTGCGATATTTTCCAGTTTCTTTCCCGGAGGCTGTGCATAAATATCGATACCTGACTGAAGAATGTTTGTAGGATCTGCCAGCTTAAGTTCAGCACGTCCTCCGTTGAAAAGACGGCGGAACATATTGTGGAAATTCTTCTTAATCTGGTTGTATGTTTCCAGGAACATTTCAGAAGATTTCGATTTGATTTCTTCGGAAACGCGGATAAGGTTATCAAGCGATTTCTGTGTATCTTCGTAGTTTGCCTTCTGGCGTTCGTAGCGGTCTTTTACTTCTGCAAATTCTTCTACAGCCATAAGGTTTACAGAACCCAGGTTTTTGAGGGCGTCTCTGGCTGTATTCAGTTTTTCGCGGAGGTCATTTGCAGGAGTTGTAATCTTGTACATGCGCTCTTCGAATTCCATAAGATCGCGGGAGTACTGCTCCTGGTAGTTCTGCTTGATGTTTTTGATGTCGTTGTCAGAAGAGTTCAGGGTGAGTGTCAGACGTTCGTACTGTTCCTGATAACGGTTCTGGTCATCCTGTTTTTTCTGGAGGGCATCTGATTTACCTGATACGCTCTTGTTGCACTTTGCAATTTCAGCATCAAGTTCTTCCAGTTCTTTTGCAAGCTTCTGTCCGCGGTATTCGATTTCGGCAAGTTCATCCTGGATATCGGCAATCTGTTCGTTCAGATTTTCTGAACGCTTTTCTTCAGCATAAAGTTCTTCTTCTGTTTCACGCAGAGTGTTCTGTTCGTTTGTAAGATTGCGCTTTATGAAAATGATCTGCTGTTCGTTTGCAGAAATCTGTTCCTGCATTTTGATCTGGTTTCCGTGAAGCTTGTGCAGGGTATCTTTGTATTCATCAATCTTTACAGTAAGAGAGGTGTTCTGTGCATTCAGTTCAGAAATCTGTTTTCTGATTTCATCAATGTGGGAAACGTTTTCGGAAATCTTCTGGTCGATTCCGCGTTTCTTTGTCATTACACCTTCAGGTGAAAGGAATTCAGTAATGAAGGCTGGAGAAGCATTGTAATAAGCTTCAAGGGCAGATGAAAGGTCATCAAGATTTTTACAGGTTTCTCCAAAGGCATCAGCTGCTTCCTGAATGGTTGCAATGTCGGCCTTTGATTTTTTTGCAGCATCCCCGAAAACGTCACGGCGGCCTTTTGCAAAAACTTTCAGTTTTCCAAGAATTCCATCCAGGTCTTCGCGGGCTTTTCTCATGGCTCCTTCAGAGAATCCGGCGCTCTTAAGCTTTTCGTCCAGCATGCCTACAATGTCTTCTGTAATGGCAGCAAGATTCTTCTGAAGTTCTACGCGTTCTGCATCCAGCAGTGTAATCTTTTCGTTGTATTCAGAAGCACGTCTGTCGTTTTCTGTAATCTGAAGGGAAGAGGTGTTGATGCTTTCGTTGAAGGAAGCAATGTTCTTTTCGATGTCGGCAAGCTGCTTTGTTTTTTCATGAAGAGCAGCTTCTGTTTCGTCAATTTCTTCCTGGATGTTGTCAATTCTTTCCTGAATTGCAGACTTCTTTGCTTCAAGGCTTGTGATTTTTTCCTTGAGTTCTGTCTGGCGGGTATTCAGCTGTTTTACAACTTCAAGTTTTCCGTTCTTTTCTTTTCCGATACCGATCAGGTCAGCCTGCTTTGTATAAAGCTCTTCCTGCATGGCTTTAACTTTGCCCATGTTTTCGGAAATTGTATTGTTGATTTCTTCGATTTCGGCACGGACTTTGTCGCGTTTTTCAAGAACAGTCTGAAGTTCTTTTTCGTGACGGGCTTTTTCCGTTACAAAGTTTTTAAGACGGAGCAGGGTAAGGTCCAGGTCAAGCCCTGAAATGTCGTCTTTGAGTTTTCTGTATTTTGTTGTTTTTTCAGACTGAAGCTTAAGTGAGTCATAGCTGCGTTTGATTTCAGCCATGGCAACTTCAATCTGGATCATGTTCTGGCGTGTGCGTTCCAGTTCTCGTTCAGCTTCCTGAACTTCCGCTTTAGAACGTGAAATACCGGCGGCTTCTTCGAACAGGTAACGTCTGTCTTCCGGTTTTGAAGAAAGAATCTGGTCGATTTTACCCTGTTCCATTACAGAGTAGGCTGCCTTTCCAACACCGGTGTCCATGAACAGTTTTCTGATTTCTGTAGGACCGCACTGACGGTTGTTGATGAAGTATTCCTGGTCGCCTGAACGGTACAGGCGGCGTTTGATTGCGATTTCTGAGTCTTCAAGAGGGAGGAGTCCGTTTTCGTTACAGAGGGTAAGGGTTACTTCGGCTGTGTTCAGTGCCGCGCGGTTTTCGGTTCCGTTGAAAATAACGTCTTCCATTTTTTCGGCGCGGAGATTCTTTGCTCTGTTTTCTGCAATTACCCATTTGATGGCATCAACAACGTTACTCTTACCACATCCGTTTGGACCCAGTAAGGCTGTGATTCCGTCTGCAAAGTCGATGTGGGTTTTATCTGCAAAAGATTTGAATCCGTATATATCAAGACTTTTTAAGAACACTGTTTTTCCTCTGAAGACAATATAAGTAGTATATTATTATAACGAAAGAGACGGCTGTTAGCAATTAGAAGGGTTTTTGAGTGATTTAGGCTTTGTGGAATGGTTCCAGAATGCTTATAATCTCTTCTTTTTTGAAAAGCTGGGCATAATTCCAGGCACTCATTCCCATTGTATCCTTTACATCAGGATCGGCACCGTTTTTGGCAAGAAGTTCTACAATGTCTGCTTTTCCGGCTCCTACAGCGATGATAAGGTTTGACTGTCCTTCCTTACAGATTGTATTCAGGTCGGCACCGTGTTCAATAAGGAACTGTGTGATTTCCTTGTTTCCGCGCCAAACCGCATCCATTACAGGAGAATAGCCTCTGTCTTTTGAGAGAACGTTTACCAGAGCTCCGTGGTCTACCATCCAGGCAACGATTTCTTCCTTGTCTGTACGTACAGCCAGATTCAGCATTGGAGTTCCGTTTTCGTCAAGACTGTTGATATCCATTCCGGCAGTAATGAACTGACGGCAGATTTCGAATTTACCCTTTGCAATGTAGGAAGCAAAACATTCAACAGTGAAAGGAATTCCTTTATTGATAAGGGATTTTTCTGCAGTGTGTTTGGAAGCACATTTCTGCATGAATACATAATTGTTGCTTATTTCTTCAATAAGAGCGGAAGCAGATTTGAAAACTTTAATGACGTCGCTGTTTCCTACAGAATTCTTTTCGATGTCAGGAATATTAGTAAGAAGTGGAACGTTTCCGCATGTACAGTAACCTGAAACAGAGTAAATAAGGCCTGCTGTTTCTGGATTTTCAAGGTCAGCTTTCTTTCCTGTGATTACAACGTTTGTAACGCCGTAAAGGTCATGAATCCAGTCTTTGCTGTCTTCTTTTGAAAGAGAGTATGAAACCACTGGAAAAGGTTCATCGCGGAGGCGGATAATATTTTCAATCTTTTCGATTTCGTTTTTATTGTTAGATAAAATAAGCCATTTCATAATAAGGATTTTACCACAGGAATTAAGAAAAGGGTAGAGATTTTAGAGAAAAAAGTTATATCTTAATTGTACGGAAATCTATTTTTTTTCAGCTTTATCTCTGCCCCTTATCGTACGGTATTCCTTCAGCTTTTGGTGCCCGTGAATTACGGGATGTAAATACCAGAACAATCAGGGAAATTATATAAGGAAGCATATTGTATACAGTTCCCGGAATGTTCATGGCTTTAAGGAATCCGTATCCCATGTAAACATTGGAAAGGGCACGGAAGAATCCGAAAAGCAGGGCAGAAAGTGCGATTTTTTCAGGTTTCCACTGCCCGAAAATCATAACTGCAAGGGAAAGAAAGCCGAATCCTGCAACGCCGTTTTCGAATTTCCACTGCGAAGCTCCGGCTGTGATGTAGGCAATGCCTCCAAGTCCTCCAAGAGCCCCTGAGATCAGAACCCCGGCGTAACGCATTTTATATACATTGATTCCGACAGAATCTGCAGCCTGCGGATGTTCACCGCAGGCCATAAGGCGGAGGCCGAATTTTGTTCTGTAAAGCACAACGTAAGAAGCAATCAGGGCAATTACGGCAATAATGATGAACCAGTTGATTTCGTACTTTCCGATATTTATGATCAGGGCTTCTTTTTCCTGGATGTATTTTACGGTTGTAGAAACATCGTCTGCGTTTCTTGTCATGTTGATGGTTCTTACGATGATACAGGCTGTTGCAGTTCCAAGAAGGTTCATGGCAGTTCCTGCAAGAGTCTGGTCAGCCTTGAAGTTGATGCTGGCCACTGCCAGAAGCAGGGAATAAAGCATGCCCGAAAGGATACTGATGATTACAACCAGTAAAACCATGAAAACTGCAGGAGTTTCAGCCGGAAGAAAGCTCATGGTAAGGGCGCCGCCAAGGGCTCCGAAAACCATGATTCCTTCAAGTCCGATATTGATTACTCCGGAATGTTCAGAAAAACATCCTCCAAGAGCTACAAGAAGAAGTACGGATGCAAAAATAAGGGTATACTGCAGAAGAAGCATTAGTCGTTACCTCCCTTTGATTCTTTTCTGGCCGAAAACTTACCAAGAAGATACTTGATGAAGAGTACGAATCCGCAAAGATAAATGATGATTGACGAAATGAACTCGGAAATCTGCGGTGAATAGACCGATTTGTCTACAAGGGCACCGCCGTCTGTAATGTGCTGGATGAAATATGAGGCAAAAACTGTTCCTATAGGATTAAGTCCTCCAAGGAAGGCTGCCGCAATGCCGTTGAATCCCATGGAAGGGAGTGTTGTAGCAGAAACAGCCCACTGTTCGATTCCGCTCTGATAGTAGAATGCGGCACCCATTCCTGCCAGTCCTCCGGCGATTGCCATTGTGATTATGATGTTCTTTTTTTCGTTCATCCCCGCATATTTTGCGGCGTTCTTGTTAAGACCTGTGGCCTTAAGTTCGTATCCGAATTTAGTCTTATCAAGGATTATCCATACAAGAACGGCCATAATTACGCTCAGGAAAACTGCGATTGTGATGTATTTGTTCTTTCCGAAAAGGTTACCAAGCCCCAGGTTCGGAAGAAGGGCCTGCTTTCCCTTTGTATGGAGGGGGAAAGTATAAGGGCTTGTAGGTTCCTTGCAGGAAAGCATCATCATGTTTGTACAATAAAGTGAAATCCAGTTCAGCATGATGCAGGAAATGACTTCGTTTACGTTGAAAACGGCCTTTAATGTTCCCGAAAGTGCTCCAAGCAGGGCCCCAGCCAGAACTGCCATTATAAGGCAGACAATCCAGCTGCATCCAAGCCTTATGGAAAAGAGCAGGGCAAATGCAGCTCCAAGAGTATACTGGCCGGCGGCTCCGATGTTGAAAAGCCCTGTTTTGTATGCAAAAAGCACCGAAAGGGCACACATAATAAGAGGAGCAGTGCGGACCAGAGTATTTCCCATGGCTCGTTTTACCATCATCGGGTTAGGGTACCAGAAATAGTTCTTGATGATGGCTGCAAAAGCTTCTCCGGAACCTTCCGGGCTTATGCAGAAAAGAACAATGAATCCCAGGAAAAGCCCCAGAATAATACAGATCAGTGAAGAAAGAACAGACTGAATTCCGGGTTTTTTCCAGAAGGAAGTCTTGTCTTTGGCAGTTTTTGTAGTATCTTTCATAAAAATTTCCCGATTTTTAGTTGTGCCTTATTTTCTTTTGGCTCCGGTCATATAAAGTCCCAGTTCTTCAACTGTAACTTCCGACGGTTTGAATTCTCCTGTGATTTCACCTTCACACATAACAAGAATTCTGTCTGAAACATTCATTACTTCCGAAAGTTCAAGGCTTACAAGAAGAACTGCTTTTCCGCTGTCCCTCTGTTCTACAAGCTGTTTGTGGATGTATTCTATTGCCCCTACATCAAGACCGCGGGTTGGCTGTACGGCCACCAGAAGTTCCGGGTTTTTGTCGATTTCGCGGGCAATGATAGCTTTCTGCTGGTTTCCGCCCGACATGCTGCGGGCTTTTGTAACAGCTCCCTGACCTGAACGTACGTCAAATTTTTCAATAAGTCTTTCTGCAAAGGAGCGGATGTTCTTCTTTTTAAGGAAGCCTGCCTTGTTTGTAAAATCGTCTTCAAAATAGCGCTGGAGAACAAGGTTTTCTTCCAGGGAATAGTCAAGAACAAGGCCGTGCTTGTGGCGGTCTTCAGGAATGTGGCTCATACCAAGAAGTGAACGCTTTCTGACAGGAGCTTTTGTAATGTCTTTGCCAAGAAGCTTGAGACTTCCGCTTTTTACGGGTGTAAGACCTGTAATAGCATGAATTGTTTCTGTCTGGCCGTTTCCGTCAATTCCTGCAATACAAACGATTTCACCGCGGCGTACGCTGAAGGAAACGTTGTTTACGGAGTTTTTGGTCTTTGAACGGCCGGCAACGCACATATTCTGTACTTCAAGGACCGTTTCGCCAGGAACAGATTCCTTTTTTTCTACGGCAAAGCTTACATGGCGGCCTACCATCATTGAAGAAAGTTCTTCAGGTGTGGTTTCCGAAATGTTTACTGTTCCGATGTATTTTCCCTTACGTAGAACTGAACAGCGGTCGGCAACACTCATAATTTCGTTCAGTTTGTGGGAAATAAACAGGATGCTTTTTCCTTCCTTTGCCAGATTTTTCATTATCTGGATAAGTTCTTCGATTTCCTGGGGAGTAAGAACTGCGGTCGGTTCATCAAAAATCAGGATGTCATTTTTGCGGTAAAGCATTTTCAGGATTTCGGTACGCTGCTGCATACCTACTGTGATGTTTTCAATCAGGGCATCCGGATCAACTTTAAGGTTGTATTTTTCCGAAAGGGCAGTCACCTTTTTAAGGGCTTCGTCTTTTTTCAGGAGACCTGCCTTTGTATCTTCTACGCCAAGGATGATGTTGTCCAGAACCGAAAAGCATTCAACCAGCTTGAAGTGCTGGTGAACCATACCGATTCCAAGGTCATTAGCATCATTCGGGTTGTTGATTTTTACTTCTTTTCCGTCTTTAAGGATTTTTCCTTCTTCGGCCTGGTAAAGTCCGAAAAGGACACTCATGAGAGTAGATTTTCCCGCTCCGTTTTCACCCAGCAGGGCGTGAATTTCGCCTTTTTTAAGCTGAATTGTTACGTTGTCGTTTGCAACGATTCCAGGAAATCTTTTTGTAATGCCAAGCATTTCAATTGCATACTTTTCCATAAGGATTATTATAGCATCATAGCCGGCAAAAAAAAATAGTCACACTGATTCGGGATGACTAACGTCATCCCTTTCAATATGACTTAAAAATGATTTTGCGTTAGCAAAATCGAATCGGCGTGGCAATCAGAAAATAAACTACTTGATGTTTCCCTGGTAGCTTACTGCAACCTTTACAGATGGTTCTGCGTCGATTGCGTTTGAAACTGTGATTTCGCCTTTGTAGAGTTTTTTAACAAGGGCTTTGTAGTCTGCTTCAGAGAAGTTTGCTGACCAGTTTGTAGAAGCTGGGAGAGCTACGAAGTTTTCTTCTGGGATTTCAGAAACCATACCGAGGTTTTCGATTTTTCCTGCGTATTTTGCCCAGTTGTTGTTTGTGATTGTTTCTGTAAGGAGAGTCTTTACAGTTGCACCAAGACCTTTCATTGCAGATGTTACAGTCATACCGGCTCCGTAAGATCCGTCAATTGTTGGTTTCTGGTCTACGTCAACACCGATGATTTTTACACCGTTTTTCTGAGCAGCTTCAGCAGCTGAAGTCCAGATTCCACCACCACATGCGAAGATAACTTCTACGTTCTGAGAAACCCATGTGTCCATGTAAGCTTTGATATCAGCATCACCGTAGAACTGGTTACCGTAAACGTATTCAACTTTTACGTCTTTTGCGATTCCCATTTCAACAGCAGCATCGTTTACACCCTGAACATAACCGTAACCGTAGCGAACTACAGCAGGAACTGCCATACCACCAAGGAATCCAAGGTGTTTGAATCCCATTTTTACAGCAGCATAACCAGCCATGTAGCCGGAAAGTTCTTCTTTGTAGATTGCACAGAATACGTTTTCCATTCCTGCGCTTCCGCCTGCACTGATAAGGTCGAATTCAGAAACATCAAGGGCGATAAGTTTTACGTCTTTGTATGTATTTGCAACTTCAACAATCATTCCAGCCATAAGGAATCCTGGACAAAGAATAACGTTTGCACCTTCGGCAATTGCCTGTTCACATGCAGCTACACGTGAAGCATCGTTGTCAGCCTGTGGTTTGTAGTATTTATACTGAATACCGTTTGCGTCACAGAAAGCTTTTCCAGCTTCGTAAGTTGTCTGGTTGAATGATTCATCAGTGATGTCACCAGAGTCAGTAACCATAGCTACTTTGTAAGCTGAAGTCTTTGCGTTTTTTGATTTCTTTGCTTTTTTAGGAGCAGCGAAAAGGGAAGATGCAAGCATAGCAAATGCTGCAAGTACAAGAATAATTTTTTTCATATGAGTTTGTACCTCCAATTAGTATATATCCCCTAAGGTACAACAAAATGTCAAATCTTTCTAGTAAAAAAAAGAAGGCGGGGTAGAAGGGCAAAAAAAAAAAGACTTCCGTTTAAGGAAGTCTTCTGCCACCGGTTGGAATCGAACCAACGACACATGGATTTTCAGTCCATTGCTCTACCAACTGAGCTACAGCGGCTAAGTGATGTCTAATATATACAAAACATGATTTTGTGTCAACACTCTTGAAGAAAAAAAATCGAAAAAAAACAAAATTTTTCGTTTCGTTGAATTTCAAATATACATATATTAAAATGTACTATTATGAAAGTTAAGATTGCTTTTACAGGTGGTGGGACTGCCGGGCATATCTATCCGGGTCTTGCTGTTGCAGATGAATTGAAAGCCCTTTCAAAAGAAAAGGGAACAGATATAGATATTTCGTGGATCGGCTGTTCAAAAGGAATGGACCGTAAAATCGTAACAAGTGCCGTAAGGCCGGACGGATCTCTTTCTGCAGACCGTTTTTACGGAATTCCTTCGGGAAAACTCCGCCGTTATTTTTCACTTAAAAACTTTACCGATCTTTTCAAGATTGCCGGGGGCTTTTTTGCATCCTTCTTTATTCTTCTGAAACTGAAACCTGCGGTTCTGTTTTCAAAAGGCGGTTTTGTTTCTGTTCCTCCGTGCATTGCCGCAAGGATACTCCACATTCCGGTTTTTACTCATGAATGTGATTTTACTCCCGGGCTTGCAAACAGAATCAACGCAAAGTCTGCAACAAAAATGCTTCTTTCTTATGAAGAAACAAAACGTTTCTTAAGTGAATCTAACAAGGCAAAGGCCGTTGTTACAGGAAATCCTGTCCGTCCTGTTTTCTATTCTGCAGACCGCAGTAAGGGGCGCGAATTCTTAGGTATTCCTGAAGACAATAAAAAGCCTGTTCTCCTGGTTCTTGGAGGAAGTTCCGGTGCCCTTCAGATAAACACACTGGTTGCCGAAAGTCTTGATTTCCTCTGCAGCCGCTTTACTGTTGTTCATCAGACAGGAATGCTGAATACAGACGAAAAACAGAGCGCTGAACTAAAATCAAAATACGGGGATGACTACAAACCGTTCCCGTTCATCTATAAGGAAATGAGTGATGTTCTTGCAGCTTCAGACATTATTCTTTCCCGTGCCGGTGCAAATTCCATCTGGGAATGTGCTGTAATGTACAAGCCTATGGTTCTCGTTCCGCTCTGCGGAAACGGTACCCGCGGAGACCAGGTAGACAACGCAAAATTCTTTGAAGAAAAAGGAGCTGCGGAAGTTCTTCTTGGAAAGGAAGCTACTTCTGAAAACCTTAAGAACGCTCTTTTGAAAATTGAAAACAAAGAATCTTATGAAGAAGCTCTTAAGAAAATGACCGGTACAAGCCGTCCGGCCAGAACAATTGCCGAACTCATTTTTGAAAAAATAGGGGAATAAAAATGTTCAATATTCTTGATGTTATTTTTCTTGTGATTATTGCCGTAATTGCTCTTTTTGCAACAGCCAAAGGTTTTCTCAATGAAATTTTCAATAAGGCTTCATGGATTCTTTCAATTCTTTTTGGTGTTCTTTTTTACGGAAAACTTACTCCTTATGTAATCAAGACAATTAAATATGAATGGCTTTCCAAGATCCTTTCTTTTCTCCTGATTTTTATTGTGGTTTTTCTGTTTATTAAAATCCTTCAGACAATCATTTCAAAAATCTTTTCAGGAGAAATTCTTAAAGGACTTGACCGCGCGCTTGGATTTTTCCTTGGTCTTGTAGAAGGTCTTGCTCTGGTTTTCCTGCTGGTTTTCATTCTTTACGTTCAGCCCTGGTTCCCCACAGATACTCTCTTTAATGGCAGTTTCTTTTTCAAACTGTTCGGAGGAATTCTTCCTGCAGTTTCTGAAAGACTCAACGGTGTAGGAGTAGTCTGATGTACGAAAACCTTGTTGGACAGACAGCAAAAGAAGCTCTCAAAAATGACATCCGGAATGACAGGTTTCCGGGCGCCGTCCTCTTTTCGGGGAACGATGCTTCAGGAAAGCTTACCGCTGCCCTTGAAACTGCAAGAATTCTTTCCTGTCATGAACCGGGAGACAAGGTGTTCAACTGTACCTGTCCGTCCTGTCTTCGCCACAAGAGTCTTCTTTCCACAAATATAGTTCTCTGTGGTCCCCGTGACTGTTTTCTTGAAATCAATGCGGCCTGCGATACATTCCTTAAAGCTTATGCCGCAAACGAACGTTACATAGACGCTGCCCGTTATCTTTTCCTTCGTTCCGTAAGAAAACTCACTCTGCGTTTTTCAGACGTTCTTCTCCAGGACGACAAGGATCTGAATAAGATTGGTGCCGTTACAGGCCCCATCAACGAAATGCTTGAAGAACTGGATTTCCCGCGTAATCTTCCGCCTTACGAAGAAGCGGTAAAACTCTGTCAGAAGATAAAGGAACTCTGCCTTAAACTTGAAGGTGACTTTTTCTACGATTCCATTCCTGTAAGTCAGATTCGTAATGTGGAAACATGGGCCCGCATGAAAAATGATGAAGGTAAGAAAACTGTAATCATAGAAAATGCCGACCGCATGCTTGAAAGTGTACGTAATGCTCTTCTTAAGATTCTGGAAGAACCTCCGGCAGATACAGTATTCATCCTTCTTACTTCAAGAAGAAATGCCGTTATGCCTACAATTCTTTCCCGCGTAAGAACTTACAATTTTATTGAACGTTCCGGTTCCGTGCAGGAAGATGTAATAAACCGTGTATTCCATAATTCACAGTTCAACGGATCTTTGAATGATTATCTTCTTACATTCCTGCCTGTTACTCCGGGAACTGTTAAGTCGTGGTCGGAAACATTTGTCCGTGCCGCAGCCGCCGGAAGGGCACCTGATTTTGCCGCTCTTGTAAAAGAATGCGGTAAGTTTGAACCAAGAATTGAGCTTAAGCTTTTCCTGAACGGAATTTCGGGAGTGCTTAAAAAGCTTATGCTTACTTCAGGGGGAACAATCGTCCTTTCTGAAATCTCAAAAGAACTTCAGAAAACCTGGAACAATGTTACGGTCTATAACCAGAATCCTCAGGCTGCACTGGAAAATCTTTTCCGTGAACTTCTCAAAATCAATATTACCAACGGGAATATATTCAAATGCGCAGGTTTGTAAGTAAAGTCAGTGAAAAAACTGAAAAACTTTCAAAAGAACAGCTTCTCAGACTTTTAAGAAATCTTTCGGAAGAACTTGAAGCAGAGACAGAAGAAAACGAAGAATTCTGGTCCATCTTTGAGTCCCTTGCAGCAGGACTAGTTATTGTTGACGAAAAATGGAATCTTAAGCGTTCCAACTCCTGCGCTGAACGGCTTCTTTCTATAAATCTTACTGATGATTTTGTTTCAGATACAACTCCGGTATGGGAACTTGTTGGGGAAGAAGAAATCTCGCAGTTTTTGAAAAAATGTTCTACCAAAAAGATTACAAACGCCTCTGAAGAATTTTCCATCAGTACAGATGGCGGCAGCGTTCGTTTCCTTTCCTTAAGCGTAAGTCCGCTTTTTCAGGATAGCGTTCTTTCTGGTACCATCATTACGGTTAAGGACATTACCGACCTGAAAAATCAGACAGTTCTTCTCCACCGCATGGAAAACCTGGCAAGCCTTACGAATCTTGCAGCGGGAATGGCTCACGAAATCAAAAATCCTCTTGGAGCTATTTCAATTCATATCCAGCTGGTCCAGAAAGCTCTTGAAAAAGCCCGTCAGAATGCAGATACACTTCCGGCCCGTAAATTTGTAGAAGACCATATAGATGTGGTGAATGAAGAAATAGAACACCTGAATTCTCTTGTAATGGACTTCCTTTTTGCTGTCCGCCCTGTAAACGCAAAGCTTGAACTAAAAAATCCTGTTGGTGTAATCAATACGGTTACTGACTTTTTCAGGCCGGAATTCAAAAAGTCGGGAATTGAGTTTGAAACGGAATTTACCGAAACAGATGCCCGCATAATGCTTGATGAAAAACTTTTCCGCGAAGTGCTCATGAATATGGCACAGAATGCTCTTGCCGCAATCAAAAGCCGTTACCCTGAAGGAAGTACAGAAGGCCGTTTCAGAATTGCAACCGGAATAAACGGCGGAAAATACATCATCGTTATTACAGATAACGGCTCCGGAATGAGTTCGGAAACAATGGCTAAAATCTTTGAGCCTTATTACACCACAAAAGCAAACGGCACCGGACTTGGCATGACAATGGTTTATAAAATCGTAAAGGAATTTTCCGGCGAGATTTCTGTTGATTCTGTAGAAGGGGAAGGAACAAATTTTGTGATTCAGTTCCCGCTTCCTCAGAGTGAAACAAAATTACTGGGGTAGGTTATGAAAAGTACCATTCTTACTATTGATGATGAAGAAAATATCCGTTCCGGTCTCTGCGATAACTTTGAAC
The DNA here is from genome assembly GCA_045617385.1 of Treponema sp. Lineage (GTDB taxonomy): Bacteria > Spirochaetota > Spirochaetia > Treponematales > Treponemataceae > Treponema_D. The sequence continues at coordinate 45,578 of JAZLIM010000015.1, read as the reverse complement.
TTGAAGGCTATGAAGTAAAACAGGCTTCAAACGGAAAAGACGGACTTGCTCTTGTAAAGAAAGGCGACATTGATCTTGTTATTACCGACCTTAGAATGGACGGAATGAGCGGGGAAGAAGTTGTACGCCATATCACAACGGAAAATCCAGGAATCCCTGTAATCGTTCTTACAGGTCACGGAAGCATTGATGATGCAACAAAAGCCATCAAGATGGGAGCTTACGATTTCCTTACAAAACCTCTGGATCTTGATCACCTTAATAAGATTGTAAAAAACGCTCTTGAAGGACGTGAACTTAAGCTTCAGAAAAACCAGCTTCAGACTGAACTGAACAATACAAAAGTCCTTTCAGAAATTGTCGGTAAAAGTGCCGCCTTAAAATCTGTGCTCGATAAAATTGCCCGTGTGGCACCAAGCAAGGCAACGGTTCTTGTTACCGGTGAAAGCGGCGTTGGTAAAGAAGGCGTTGCTGATTCAATCCACCGTCTTTCACCAAGAAAAGACATGCCTCTAGTTAAAGTTCACTGTGCGGCCTTAAGCGAAAGCCTTCTTGAAAGCGAACTTTTCGGACACGAAGCGGGTGCCTTTACAGGTGCCGATAAAATGCAGAAAGGCCGATTTGAACTTGCCCACGGGGGAACAATTTTCCTTGATGAAATCGGAGAAATCAGTCCTCAGGTGCAGGTAAAACTCTTGCGTGTTCTTCAGAACCGCCAGTTTGAACGTGTAGGCGGTGAAAAGACAATCGAAGTAGATGTAAGAATCATAGCAGCCACAAACCGTAATCTTGAAGAGGAAGTAAAGGCCGGCCGTTTCCGGGAAGACCTTTATTACCGTCTGAATGTTGTAACCGTAGACGTTCCGCCTCTGCGTGAACGTAAAGAAGATATTCCGCTTCTGGTTTCTTCTTTCCTTGACCGTTTTAACCGTGAAAACGAAAAAGATGTAAAAGGTTTTGACTCCAAGGCAAAAAGTGCCCTTATGAATTTTTCATGGCCGGGAAATATCCGCCAGCTTCAGAATGTAGTTGAAGGCTGTGTTGCCATGAGTCTTTCAGATACAGTAAAGTTTTCGGATCTTCCGGATTATCTTCAGAAAACTTCCGGTGAACAGGTAATTTCAATTCCTGTTGGAACTTCCATGGAAGAAGCAGAAATGATGATCATTCACGAAACACTGGCAAGTGTAAACGGGAACCGTTCAAAATGTGCAGAAATTCTTGGAATCGGAAGAAAAACCCTTTACAGAAAACTCGGGGAAGAAGAGTAGGGTCTTAAGAAAAGTCTGCAGTTCCGGTAATGATTTTTACAGGAGTATCTTCGGTGTAGTTTCCCGCAGGAATACGTTCTGCTGCGGGCTTTTCCTGAATTGCAAAATGAGAATTGAGAATGGATAATTCTTCAGTACTTAAGGGTATCTCTGTGTCAGGTGAATTCTCATCTTCATTTTCAATGGCTTGAACTTTGCATTCTGGATCCTGCATCGATTCAGCTTTTTCATTTTCGATTTTTTCCCTTAAGAGATTTCCCATTCTTTCAAAAATATCACCCATGTAATTTCCCCGCAAAAAAAAACGCCCGAACTATTAAAGTCCAAGCGTTTTTATTGTTAATTATCAATTATGAAATGTCAATTCTCAATTTCAAATTAGATTACTGTTCCGTCCTGGATGATGGCACCCTTACGGATTACGATGATTCCGTCAGAAACATAGAATGTTCCGTAGTCGCCGTCTTCGTATTCTTTTCCAGAAACGTTGATTTTACAGTTGTCACCGATGCGTGCGTTTTTATCGATGATTGTTTTTGCAATCTTACAGTTTTTTCCGATACCAACAGCCGGAACACCGTTCTTTGCTTCCATGTCGTAGAAGTCAGCACCCATCATGATAACGCCGTCAAAATCACAGCCGTCATTGACGAATGAACGAACACCGATTACCGACTTGTGGAGTTTTGAGTTTGTGATGATACATCCGTCTGATACAAGAACTGAATCCAGGTCTGCTTTGTTGATTTTTGAAGCAGGCAGGTTTCTCATATGTGTATAGATAGGATTTACCATATCGAACAGGTTGAAACGTGGTTTTGGATCTGTAAGTTCGATGTTTGCATCGTAGAAGCTCTTGATTGTTCCGATGTCTTCCCAGTAGTCGTCAAAGATGTAAGAGTTGATCTTCTTCTTTGTGATTGCTTCAGGAATGATTTCCTTACCGAAGTCTGTGTATTCATTGTTCAGGACTTCTTCCATTGTATCTGCGTTGAAGATGTAGATACCCATAGAAGCAAGGTATTCTTTTTCTTTTGGAAGGTCGCCGCGTGCAGCTTCCGGGATCTTCCATGTGTCAATATTCAGGTCCTTCTTAGGTTTTTCCATGAATTCCTTGATGCGGTTGTTTTCATCAATCTTCATGATTCCGAAACCTGAAGCGTCATGGCGGTTAACTGCTGTTGTAGCGATTGTTACGTCTGCACCTGATTTGATGTGTTCGTTCAGGAAGTGTTTCAGGTCCATCTTGTAAAGCTGGTCACCTGAAAGAATGATGTAATGAGTTGGATTCTGAGCCTTGAAGTGGTTCATGTGCTTACGAACGGCGTCGGCTGTACCTTCGTACCATCCTGAATGTTCCAGAGTCTGTTCAGCAGCCATGATTTCAACAAAGCCGTTAGAGAAACGGTCAAAGTTGTAGCTGTTTGTAATGTGCATGTGAAGTGATACCGAGTTGAACTGTGTCAGAAGGTAAATCTTTTTGTATCCTGAGTTGATACAGTTTGAAATCGGGATATCAACAATTCTATATTTACCGCCGAATGATACGGCTGGTTTTGATCTTTCTTTAGTAAGAGGGTAGAGACGTGTTCCTTTACCGCCTCCAAGAATAATCGATACTACGCGTGGTTCTTCCATATATATACTCCTTTGGGGTTACCTTTTAATAGAAACATTATAAATCCACTTTCTCCAATCCGCAACTTTATAATTTCACTTTGTATTGATTTTATTTTTCTATTGTGATACTTTTATTCTGTTATAACACATATATTTAGATTTTGTGGTTGTGTTTTGATTAAGTTCTGCACAACCGGGCAAAGTCGTAGGGGACCCAAATGAAAAAGGATATTCATCCAGAGTACACACTCACAAAAATCACATGCGTTTGCGGTAACGTTATTGAAACACGTTCTACTGTAAAAGACATCCACGTTGAAATTTGTTCAGCTTGCCACCCATTCTATACTGGTAAGCAGAAACTTGTTGACACAGCCGGACGTATCGACCGCTTCAACAAACGCTACGGAATCAAAGCAGAAAACAAATAAGCTTTTTCCGGTTCTTTTTCAGACCGTCTTCTTTTGAAGACGGTTTTTTTTTGTGGAAAAATCGTTTTTTTGTGTTATTATCTATTTATTATTATCAAAATCTGAAAAAGGTGATTTTATGTCCAGTATCATTGCACTTGCATGTTTGATTTTTACTGTAGCCAATCCGGCAATTCTTAATATTTTTGCATATCCGGTATCTCATAAATGGAGTATGGCTATTTCAGACTATATCGTTAAGGTTTGTGCACACCGCCTTTTTTCTGTTCTTCACCTTTACAAGCATTTCAATTACTGGGGATACAACGAAACAAAGGAACTTCTTCCTGAAAACTTTATTGTAATTTCAAACCACCAGAGTCTTCTTGATATTCCGGCATTTTTCAACTTCTTCCGTGACCGTGATGTACGTTTTGTTGCAAAAGATACACTTTCACGCCATGTACCACTTGTTTCAGAAATGCTCAGAACCCAGAAGCACTGTATGATTCCAAGAAAAGCAAAACCTATGGATGCAATGCGCTATCTTGAAGGATTCGGGAAGCAGGTAAATGAGATGAACCAGATTCCTCTTATTTTTCCTGAAGGTTCAAGAACCCGTAATGGTGATGTAGGCAAGTTCTATTCTGCCGGTTTAAGAAAACTTTCCGAAAGTTCAGGGCTTCCTGTTGCTGTATGTGCTTTGGACGGGGGATGGAAGCTCCGTGACATCAGAAAGATCATGACAAACCTGAAATACGGCTGCTACCGTGTAAAGGTTCTTAAGGTATATCCGAATCCTCAGACAAAAGAGGAATGCCAGCTGATTCTGGATGAAGGCAAAGAACTGATTCAGGCTCAGCTTAATGAATGGAGAAACCTTACTCCTGATGTAAAATAGAGATAATGCCTTTGTCTGTAATTGACATTCGGTGTCTATTTCACTAATATATATTTCTAATATTCGTTTTGGAGGCAAATAATGGCTGGAGCAAGTAAAAACTCTCGTACAACAGTTGCAACACAAAAATTTATGTGCCCGGATTGTAACGGTGAAATCATAATGAAAACTATGTATGAAGGCGGTAGACTTAAGAATATCGCTGAATGTCAGGGCTGCAAACGTGTTGAAAGACGTCCAAAAGATTTCAAATAATCTTTTAAATTGCAATTTTAATTAATTAAAATAAATAATGGGGGTTCCCTTTGGCTACTAAACAGACATCTGCTCAGAAAAGACACAAACAGAGTGAAGTTCGCAGAATTCATAACAAGGCTATCAAATCTGAATGCAAGACATACGCAAAACAGTTTGTAGAAGCTTGTCAGGCAAAAGATGAAGCAACTGCTAAAGCTAAGCTCGTAACACTTCAGTCAGCACTCGACAGTGCACGTTCTAAGGGTGTTATCACACGCAATGCTGCTTCACGCAAAAACTCAAGAATGATGTCACTCTACAATGTAACTTTTGCTTCTAAATAAGTTGCATTTTTGTTGATTGATAATTTTTGTTGAAAATCCGGTTGGTTTACAATCGGATTTTTTTTTGGGGAAATTCTATGAAAAAAGTTACTAAAGCAGATCTTATAGATTCCATTTTTAAAACATCAAGCTACGAGCGCCAGACAATTCAGAACGTTGTTGATTCTTTTCTTCAGGAGCTGAAGGCTGAAATGGAAAAAGGTTCTACAATTGAATTCAGAGGATTCGGTACTTTTGAAGTTCGCCAGAGAAAAGGAAAAGAAAAGGCCCGTAACCCCCAGAACGGAGAAATCTGTTCTGTGCCTCCTCATTGTGTTGCGGCTTTCAGAGCAGGGCAGGAACTGAAGAAGGCTCTTTTTGACCTGAAGCTTACGGAAGAAGATGCAGACAGATAAAAGGCCTTTTCTTCTGGTCCTTGCAGGCAGCATTCTTTTTTCTCTTTCATTTCCGGGATTCATTTTCAAGGAAGGACTTGGTTTTCTTGCCTGGTTCTGTTTTGTTCCAGTTTTTGAAGGTTTGAGACTTCTTTCATTGAAAAAATCCTTTCTGGCCGGATTCCTTTTCGGCTTTGTTTCTTATTCCCTGATTGTATACTGGCTTTTTAATTACAGTTTTGTAATGCTTCTTCTTGGAGTGGTTTATTCCGCTCTGATTTACGGCCTTCTGTTTATAGGAATAAAATGCAGTTTTTTATACTGCGGAAAGTTTTCTGTTTTTACGGCCGTTCTTCTGATTACTGCCTTTGAATTCGTAAAATCAAAAGGTTTCTTTGGCTTCGGGTACGGAGTAACAGGATACACCCAGTGGAAGTACAGCCAAATTCTTTCTTTTGCATCCGTTTCCGGTGTTAGTCTTGTTTCTTTTATTGTTATAAGTTCATCAGGACTCATTTTTTCTTTTTTCGAAAAGCTTTCTGTTTATAAAGAAATACGGCACATAACCCATAATGAGTCTTTCAATTCTTCCTATTCGCCGGTTTCGTTTGCCACTAAAATAGAAGAATTAAAAAAGAAAGCCTCGTTTCTTGGAACAGGAATCTTTGCTGTTCTTTATGCAGTTTTCTTTTTTCTTTTAGTTCTTTACGGGCAGAAAACAAAACCCGATTTTTCTTCTTCGGAAACAAAGAAAATCCTCTGCATCCAGCATAATGAAGTTCCCGGAAAAGACGGAATTGCGGTCTATACCGAAAACCTGAACCGCCTTATGTATCTTACACGGGAAGCCATTTCCCTGTACCCTGAGGCCGACCTTGTTGTGTGGCCGGAAACGGCGGTAACGCCTTCTGTAATGTTCCAGTACTACTACGGAAAAGATAAAAACAGAATAGCACTTGTGAAGTCACTTCTTGAATTTATAGAAAATTGCGGAAAGCCCGTTGTTTTGGGAAACTACAATGCTTATGTAGACCGGGAAAAGGGGAAGGTGCTTGATTACAACAGCGTACTTTTTTTTGAACCGGGAAAGAATGTAATTCCGCCTGAACCTGGGATTTACAGTAAGATTCACCTGGTTCCGCTTTCGGAATACCTGCCTTTTGCGGAAAAACTTCCTTTTGTAATGAAAATTCTTACAAAACTTGGTGCAAACAACTGGACTCCGGGAACTGAATACAAGGTGTTTGAACTTGGAGGCTTGAAGTTCGGAACGCCTGTGTGTTTTGAAGATACATTCGGAGAACATTGCCGGAAAATGGTTTTGAACGGGGTTGAATGCCTTATAAATCTTTCAAACGATTCATGGGCAAAAAGCAGAGCTTCACAGAACCAGCATCTTTCTATGGCCGTATTCCGTTCTGCAGAAAATCATGTTCCTTCCTGCAGAAGTACTGCTTCCGGGGAAACCTGTTTTATTTCCGCTTCCGGAAAGGTGTACGGAAAAGTTCCGCCTTTTATTCAAACCTTCACTTATTCGGAAATTCCGGTTTTGGGAAAAGCTTATAGAGAAACTTTATACACAAGATACGGGGATACTGCGGGCTTTGTGGCTCTGTGTGTTTCCTTTGTGTTGTTGATAATCGGATTTATAAAGGGTATAATCAAGTCATGGCAGAACAGGTAGAAAAAAGAAATGTAACAGTTTTTGGTGAAGAAACAGAATTTGACGGAGTACTTGAATTCAAAGACCGCCTGATCATCACCGGTAAATTCAACGGAAAAATTGATGCTCCTTCCGGAGATCTTGAAATAGAAAAAAACGCCGTGTGCGAAGTAGAATCAATCCGCGTAAATTCACTTGTTGTTACAGGAAACGTAAAAGGAAACCTGGAAGCCGCAGAACGTCTTGAAATCTGCTCAGGAAGTACAGTCTGCAGTGATATTACAACAGCCCAGCTCCGTATTGCCAGCAATGTAGACTACACCGGTCAGGTTACAATGCTTGAACAGAAACCGGATGTAGATCTTTTCAGCGTTGCAAGCCAGGAATTCAAGCAGGGAATGATCATCAAGGCTGATAAGATTAAATAGAAATCAGCTTCATTGACAAATTCTTTGTAAAATAACATAATTACTCAAACATTACTTATTTCGTCCTTTTCTTTTGGGGATAATTTCTTTTATAAAAAATCATATATCTATATCAATTTAATAAAATTTTTATTTGAGGTTTTTAATGGCAACATTAAGAAGACGTCGCACAAGCGATGAAAAAGCTTCAGAACCACAGAACGAAACACAGAGTACTCTTGATTTTGGTTCGGAAGAAAAGCCTGCAGAAAGCGCTGAAAAGGAAGTTTCACCTTCTGCAGAAAGTGAAGCTTCGGGAGCGGCTGCAGAAACAGCACCTGAAGCAGTAAAAGAAGAAACGGCAGAAACAGAATCTTCTGCCGAAGTAAACACTACTGAAGGCGGGGAAGGTGAACCTGCTAAAGTGGTAGTAAAACGTAAACGTGCAGTAGTAAGAGTTGAAAAAGGTTCTGCACCGGCTGGAAATCAGGGGCCTCAGGGGCAGAATTCCAGAAATCAGAATTTCCGCAGGGGAAACCAGAACCGCAAACCTTACGGAACTTCACCCCGCTACAATCCAAACCTTCCAGTTCAGGATCCACACGAACCAGTTGTGACAGAAACCCCTGAAGAACTTGCTTCAAAACCACGCCTTATCATCAACGACCTTACAATCAAGAGCATGCCTGAACTTCGTGAAATGGCAAAAACTTTCGGCTATACAGAAGATGAACTTGCTCCTATGAAGAAGCAGGACCTTATCTTTGTTATCCTCAAGGCTCATACAGAACACGGCGGAATCATCTATGCTTCAGGAAGCCTTGAAATCCTGCCAGACGGATACGGATTCCTTCGTTCTCCACAGAACTCATATCTTCCGGGCCCGGACGATATTTACATTTCTCCAAGCCAGATCAGACTTTTCAACCTGAAGACTGGAGACACAGTTTACGGTCAGACCCGTTCTCCAAAGGAAGGGGAAAAATTCTTTGCTCTTTTGCGCATTGAATCAGTAAACTATGACGATCCTCGCGTAGCCCAGACCCGCGTTCCGTTTGAAAACCTTACACCGCTTTATCCGGCCGAAAAGTTCCGCCTTGAAACTGTATCAACAGAACTTTCAACACGTATTGTTGACCTGTTCAGCCCGATCGGAAAAGGACAGCGTCTTCTTATCGTTGCTCCGCCAAAAGCCGGTAAAACAACTCTCATGCAGAAAGTTGCAAACGCTATTACTGCAAACAATCCTGAAGTTTACATGATTGTTCTTCTGATTGACGAACGTCCTGAAGAAGTTACAGAAATGGAACGCTCAATCAATGCTGAAGTTATTTCTTCTACATTCGATGAACAGGCAACCCGCCACGTTCAGGTTGCTGAAATGGTACTTGAAAAAGCAAAGCGCCTTGTTGAACACAAACGTGATGTTGTAATCATCCTTGACTCAATTACACGTCTTGCCCGTGCCTACAACCAGACTCAGCCAACTTCGGGAAAAGTTCTTTCCGGTGGTGTTGACTCCAACGCTCTGCATAAGCCAAAGAGATTCTTTGGTGCTGCACGTAATATCGAAGAAGGCGGATCTCTTACAATCATCTCTACAGCCCTTATTGAAACAGGTAGCCGTATGGATGAAGTTATCTTTGAAGAATTTAAAGGAACCGGTAACTCTGAAATCGACCTTGACCGCAAGATTGCAGAACGCCGTATTTTCCCTGCCATCAATATCAAGAAGTCAGGAACACGTAAAGAAGAACTTCTTCTTACTGAAAATGAACTGCAGAAACTCTGGGTACTGCGTAAGGTACTGAACCCAATGGAAGATGTAGACATCATGGAACTGCTTCTGGATAAAATGCGCAAGACAAAGACAAACGAAGCTTTCCTTGCCAGCATGAATGCCGGAACTGCTGCACAAGACTAAATGCATTCGCAAAAGACAGCATATTTTAAGATGTAACAAAACTGAAAGAAAACATACGCGAGGGAACAACACGTGCCAGTAGAAGCACTCTGAGCACGGCTTAATAGTTTCTTATACGTGCTCAGCGTGCAGCGAGCCAGCGAGCGGTTCTACTGGCCGTGATTGTGACCGTGAGTATGTTTTCTGTAATTTATTTTTTAGGACTTAATAAATGAATTTTAGTGAAATGAATTTGACCGCAGAACTTATGAAAGGAATTGAATCCTGCGGTTACGTAACATGTACACCTGTTCAGGAACAGGTTTTTAATGCCGCATTGGACGGTTCAGATCTTTACGTTCAGTCTCAGACCGGGACTGGTAAAACAGCTGCTTATCTTATTCCTGTAATTCAGGCTCTTCTTTCAAAACCTGAAAATGCAGGTAAAAAACTTCTGGTTCTTGTACCTACACGTGAACTTGCTGTTCAGGTTGAAGAAGAAGCAAAGGCTCTTATTGCAAATACTCAGCTTAAAACTTTCAGTTTCTACGGCGGAGTTGGATACGAAAAACAGATTGCTGCCATCAAAAAGGGCTGCGATATTATCGTAGCAACTCCAGGCCGCACAATCGACCTTATTGAGGGAAAGAACCTTTCTCTTAAAGATGCATTCTTTACAGTAATCGATGAAGCTGACCGCATGTTCGATATGGGATTCTATCCTGACCTTAGAACAATCCTTAAGGAACTTCCTGAAGCAGAAGAACGCCAGACAATGCTTTTCTCTGCAACTCTCAACACATACGTTAAGAACCTTGCATGGGAATACACAAGAGATCCAAAAGAAATCACTATCGAAGCTGAAAACATTACAGTTTCTGAAATCGCTCAGGAACTGATTCACGTTTCAAGTGATGAAAAAGTTAAGCTTCTTATTGGAACACTCAAACATGAAAATCCGGCTTCTGTAATGATTTTCTGTAATACAAAACGTTCCTGCGAAGTAATTGCAAAACGTCTTCAGCTGAATGAATTCAAGGCTGACTTCCTTATTGGAGATCTTCCTCAGTCAAAACGCCTTCAGGTGCTGAATAATTTCCGCGAAGGAAAAACTCCTATTCTGGTTGCAACTGATGTTGCTGCCCGCGGTATCGACGTTGACGATATGGAAATGGTAATCAACTTTGACCTTCCTGTTGAAGCTGAAAACTATGTACACCGCATTGGCCGTACTGCCCGTGCCGGAAAATCAGGAAAAGCTTATACATTCTGTTCAGAACAGGATGTTTACAATCTTCCTGCAATTGAACGTTATGTTGAAATGTCTATTCCTTCAAAGGTTGCTTACCCTGAAGACATGGAAGAAGATAAATCAGCTGGCGTTTACATCCGTACAGATAACTATGGCCGTGATGATGATGATTACCACGGACGTGACCGCGGAAACCGTGGTGGTAGAAACGGACGTGATAACCGTGGCGGACGCGATAACCGTAACGGAAACCGTGGTCCTCGCAGAGACGGAGATAACCGCAATTACAAAAACGAAAACCGTAACGGTTACAAAGGAAAGAACAACTACCAGAAGAAGCCTTACGGAAAACCTACAGCTGAAGAACTGGAAAAGATGCAGAACATGCCACTTGAAGAACGCATGAAGCTGTACAAAGAAAAATACAATTCTGCAAACAATAATAACCAGAACCGTAACGGTGGTAAAAAATACGACAACCGTAACAAGAACGGTCAGAACCGCAATTACAACAAAAACGGAAAGGGCGGAAAGAACTACCAGAACAACAACAGGAATTACAAAGGCAAAAAGCCTTATAACAACAAGCCTGCAAAAGCTCCGGCTCCTCAGAAGAAGGGACTCTTTGCAAAAATTAAAGCTTTTTTTACAGGCAAATAAAGGGAAAATAAATGATCAGTGTTAGCGATTTAAGTTTAAGATTCAGCGAAAAGCCTCTGTTCAAGGATGTAAACCTTAAGTTTACTCCCGGCAACTGTTATGGAATTATCGGTGCCAACGGGGCTGGTAAATCAACATTCCTGAAGATCCTTTCGGGTGAACAGGATCACGATACAGGAACAGTAACAATGACTCCTGGCGAACGCATGGCCGTTCTCAAACAGGACCACTTTGCCTACGATGAATATTCTGTAAAAGAAACTGTTATGATGGGCTACCCGAAACTTTACGAAGTTTCAAAAGCCCGTGATGAGATTTATGCCAAAGCCGACTTTACAGAAGAAGACGGAATCAAGTCTGCTGAACTTGAAGCAGAATTCGGTGAACTTGGCGGATACGAATCTGAAAACCAGATTGAACAGATGCTTTCAGGTCTTGGTCTTGAAGAAGAATTCCACGACAGCATGATGGTCGATCTGGACGAAAGCCAGAAAGTTCGCGTTCTTCTTGCACAGGCAATCTTCGGAAACCCTGATGTTCTGATTCTTGACGAACCTACCAACGGTCTTGATATTGAATCAATTACATGGCTTGAAAACTTCCTTATGGATTTTGAAAATACAGTCATTGTTGTTTCCCACGACCGTCACTTCCTGAATACAATCTGTACATTCATCTGTGATATTGACTACGGAAAGATTACCCAGTTTGCCGGAAACTACGACTTCTGGTATCAGATGAGCCAGATCCTCCAGCGCCAGGCAAAGGACCAGCAGAAAAAGAACGAAGACAAGATGAAAGACCTGCGCGACTTCATCCAGCGCTTCAGTTCAAATGCTGCCCAGGCAAAACAGGCTACAAGTCGTAAAAAGATTTACGACAAGCTTGCACAGGAAGTTGAAGATCTTCCGGTTACAAGCCGTAAGTTCCCTTATGTAAACTTCAAGCCGGACCGAGAAATCGGTAACAACGTTCTGAACGTAGAAGGCCTGAATCTTACAGAAGAAGGAATTACACTTCTTAAAGATTTCAGTCTGAACGTTGGCCGCACAGACAAGATTGCTTTTGTTGGTATTGAACACAATTCCATTACAGAATTCTTCAATATCATTGCCGCCGGTAAAAAACCTGATTCAGGTGAATTTGCCTGGGGACAGACTACAAGCCAGGCATATCTTGCCCGCGACAACAACTCATACTTTGCAAATGACTACAACATTACTGAATGGCTCAAGCAGTACTCAAAGGAACAGGACGATGCCTACGTTCGCGGATTCCTTGGACGCATGCTGTTCAGCGGTGACGAATCACTCAAGAAAGTAAAGGTTCTTTCCGGAGGTGAAAAGGTTCGCTGTATGCTTTCAAAGATCATGCTTTCAGGTGCAAACGTTCTTATTATGGACGATCCTACAAACCATCTTGACCTTGAAGCCATCCAGTCTTTGAACGAAGGTCTCATCAACTTCCCGGGCGTAATCCTCTTTACTTCACATGACCATGAATTCATTCAGTCTGTTGCAAACCGCATTGTTGAAATTACACCTAACGGAGTAATTGACCGTATGATGCCTTTTGATGATTACATCACTGACGATTCAGTTACTGAACTTCGTAAAAAGCTTTACGAAGGAACAGGAAAGAAAATTAAATACCGCGTTTAGGAGTTTATATGTTACGAATTGCTATCAGTGGTAAAAGTGGTTGTGGAAACACTACTGTTTCTACATTACTTTCACAGAAACTTGGTGTTACTCTTATTAATTACACTTTCCGTCAGCTTGCTGCCGAAAAGGGGCTTACACTTGCTCAGGTAATTGAAAATGCAAAGACTGATGATTCCTACGATAAATATGTAGATTCGCATCAGGTTGAACTTGCTCTTAAAGAGTCATGTGTTCTTGGAAGCCGTCTTGCAGTCTGGATGCTTAAGGAAGCTGATCTTAAAGTTTACCTTTACGCAAGTGACGAAACCCGCGCTGGTCGTGTATTCAATCGTGAAGGGGGAGACCTGGAAGAAATCAAGCGCTTTACTGCAATGCGTGATTCAGAAGATTCCCGCCGTTATAAAGAACTTTACAATATCGACAATAACGATTACCAGTTCTGTGATCTTATTATTGATACAGCTGACAAGAATCCCGATCAGATTGTAGAACTGATCCTTGCAGAAGTTGAAAAACGCGGTTTAAAAAAGTAACCGCAGATGAACGCAGAGTACCGCAGATATAAATAAACCGCAGATGAACGCTGATAAACGCAGATAAAATATAAAAAATATCTGCGTGCATCTGCGGTAAAAACAAATTTAAAAAAAATAAACCGCAGATGAACGCTGATAAACGCATCAAAAAAGTATCAGCGTTTATCCGTGTGTATCTGCGGTTAATCCAGATCTATAAGCCTAGTACTTGGCTTCTGTATAGCCGATCCAGCCTTCGTGTTCTACGAGGGCTTTTTCAAATCCATCAAGTCTGAATTCGTATGATTTTGAAAGGCTTCCTGCAATAAGTTTTACTTTTGCAGAACCGTCATCATTCATAACGATTTTACATTCAGTTTCTTTGTCAGCGAATGTTCTGAACATGTCATCTACGTTTTCTGCAGCCATGTCGATTGCCATCATACCGCAGTTGTACATGTTCTGGCGGAAGATACGTGCAAAGTTTGGAGCAATTACAGTAAAGATGTCATTTACTTCAAGTGCCCATGGAGCGTGTTCGCGTGAAGAACCGCATCCGAAGTTTTCGCGGGTAATGATTACTTTCTTACCGGCGATGTCAGTCTTTGGATTGAAGTTATCCATTTTCAGGTCTTCAAGCAGGTAAGGCTTGAGAGCTGTTTTTGTAATTTCTGTAAGATATTTTGCAGGAATGATTTCGTCTGTATTAATATCGCTTCTGTCCAGGAACAGAACTTTTCCACCGAATTCTTTCATAAAGTTGACTCCTTAAAATTTTGGCCACATAGAAAACACAAAGAAGCACAAAGTATCATTCTTTGTGCAGGGGCGAATCCCCTTTGTGCTCTTTGTGGCAAAACCTTTTATTTATATAACTCAGAATTTGTAATGTAACCTGCGATTGCAGTTGCAGCAGCAGAAGCAGGGCTCATCAGATGAACCATACCGCCTTTACCCATACGTCCGTTGAAGTTGCGGTTTGTTGTTGAAGCACAAACTTCACCTTCTGCAAGAACACCGTTACTCATACCAAGACATGCACCACAAGTTGGGTTTGTTACACAGAAACCTGCATCCATGAAGATGTCGATGATTCCTTCCTGAACAGCCATCTTGAAGATTTTAGGGGTTGCAGGGGAAACGATTCCGCGTACTCCTTCTGCAAGGTGGTGTCCTTTAAGAACCTGTGCTGCAATGCGGAGGTCAGAAATACGACCGTTTGTACATGAACCGATGTAAATCTGATTAACTTTTGTTCCTTCCATTTCTTTGATTGTTTTTACCTGGTCTGGTTTGTATCCGTGTGTACAAACTGGTTCCAGGTCTGAAAGGTCGTATGTGTAAACTTTTTCGAATTCTGCATCGTCATCTGAACGCCACTGTGCGTAGTCAGCGATTGCATCTTCTTTTGTTTTGTAATCGTCTTTGATGAATTCCCAGAGGTAATCAACAGTTTTTGCATCAGGGTAACAGATACCTGAAGTACCACCGGCTTCAACTGCCATGTTACACAGAGTCATGCGTTCTTCCATTCCGAAGTTGTCGATAACAGGACCTGTGAATTCAACTACACAGTTTGTAGCACCGTTTACACCGATCTGTGAAATAAGGAACAGGATTACGTCTTTTGCGTATACACCCGGTTTAAGAGTTCCGTTCAGAACGAACTTCAGAGTTTTTGGTTCGCGGAATGAACAAACACCTTTCAGGATTCCAACTTCAAGGTCAGTTGTTCCAACACCTGCAGCGAATGCACCGAAGGCACCGTGTGTACAAGTGTGAGAGTCACCCATGATTACTGTGAAACCAGGACGTACGAATCCTTTTTCAGGGAAGATAGCGTGACAAACACCGTTTGCACCAATGTCAAAGAAATCTTTGATTCCCTGGCGGCATGCCCAGTCACGGAGAACTTTACTCTGTGTTGCTGTTTTTGAGTCTTTAGATGGTGTTACGTGGTCGATAACAGCCTTGATTTTTGTGCAGTCAAAAACTTTATCTTTACCGCGTTCCATAAGATCGTTGATTGCGATTGGAGTTGTAATTTCATGACAGAAAACACGGTCCAGTTTGAGAACGTAAGTGTTTTCATAAGGAGTGTCTACAAGATGCTTTTCGAAAATCTTCTGAGCAATAGTTTTTCCCATAAATGTACCCTCGTATAAGATTTAATAATACTGATATTCTTTAGTATAATTAAAGTTCTTAAGTATGTCTACAATTATGGGAAAATAATGAAAAAAACTTACAGAGTATCTTCCTGAAGACCTTTTGCACTGGCGGTTGTAATGGAACGGCGGAGAATTACACGTTTAATGGCATTTTTTATGCGCTTGATTTTTGGAACCTTGTGATTCTTTTCCAGTTCTGCCACAGCATCATTTAACGGAACATCGTTTCCGTATTTGCTTTTAAGCTGGTCCCAGTATTTCATGATCCATACGTAAAGGTCACTTTCAGTGCGTCTTTTGAAATGCTTCATGATTTTGTTGTCTTCCAGGTAGTGGATTACAGGAAGGTAAACGTTTCTGAACCATGAAGTGATTGCTTCTTCCATGCTGATTTCTTCGGCCTGATTCTGATTTATGTAATACTTGTGGGTAAGGATGTGGTTGTAGATGAGGTCGTACTTACCTGGAGTTGTAAAGTCCATAACCCAGTAGTCGGTAATGTCTCCGAAAGAAGTTTCCATGTAGAATGTACGTTTTTCAAAGTTGATGATCTGACGGATCAGGTCGTTGATGTTGTCTGCATTCTTGATTGTTACTTCACTCTGGAGGGAAACAACTTCAGCATCAATGAATTCAGTGCCGCGGCTTTTTGCAACTGAAACACGGTGGTTTCCGTCGCGTACAAAATAAAGCCCTGCGATTTCGTAAACCTTGATCGGAGGAAGGTCAATCTGGCGGATGGCGGCATCGTCAATACGTTCCCAGCGCACTTTAAGGTGTGAGCTTTTCGGGAAGAATTTGTTGTCAAAATCCTGGTAGCGTCCTTCGCTTCCAACAATTTTTTCTACAGGAATAACCTTCATGCCTATATAGGTTTCGGCTGAAGGTTTGATCATATTCTTTACATCATTCAAAGCAATGAGTTTTGCTTCTTCAGGATTTAAAAGATGCTGGATTTCATTGAAAAAAGCCTTGTTGCGGGCTTTCATAAAGTCTTCTTCGGTCTGTTCATTCTGAGTAAGATTCATAAACTGGATCCTCCTTCTGGTGAAATGTTTTGTGTGTTGTCGGCAGAAACCGGAAATTCGATTATGTTGTGGGCATATGCATTAACAATGATAGTGTCCCAGTATTTTCCAATTCGTTCTTCACGCATGTCGTAAAGATGAATGTGTCCGTGAACCATGTATGTTGGTTTGAATTTCTTCAGGAACCAGTTGAAACATTCAAAGCCCAAATGGCACGGATCTTCCTTGTCGTGGATGTGGCGCGGAGATGCATGAGTCAGGAAAATGTCCAGATACCTTCCGTATTTGAACTTATTATAAAGAAGGCGTGGGACCATTTTCAGAAGGCGGAATTTCATCTGGCCTTCGGTGTACTGGCTCTGTCCGTTATTGTATCTTACACAGCCTCCGGCACCGGCAATAAGCAGGGGAGTCTGCTTTCCTGTAACCGGGTCGGTAAAACTCAGAGTTTTGTCGGCCTTTGCACAGAAACCCAGGTAGGTGCCCCCGTGGGCATTTGAACTGTCGTTCATTTTTCCAATGTCCGGGATTCCGTGTTCAAACTGTGCTTTTGGATTTGCGTAATAGTTAAAGCCTTTAAGGTTGTGGTTTCCGAAAACAAAATAAGTAGGCTTATTCAGTACGGAAACAATAAAGTCAATGTAATCAAGGGGAAGGTCACCTGCAGAAAGAATCAGGTCTACATCCCCAAAAGTTTCCTTTGCGTTCTGATTGTAAACCAAAGGGTCAATGAAATCTGAGACGCAAAGAATTTTCATTATGCTTTTGAACCTGCTTTTGTAAGAATTGCTTCAAGTTTTTGTTTTTCAATAAGTTCAACAGGGCGGCCTTCGGCATAACGCTTTGCAGAGTTGTTGAAGCCCGAAGAAGAGAAAAGGTAACCCTTAACCGATGCAAGACCTTTCATTACATCAAGTGATTCATGGATTTCCTGTTCTTCAACCTGTTTTGGTTCGCGGTAGAAACGGATGAAAATAACCTGTTTACGAACACCCATCATTGCTTCGAATTTCTTGTCTACGCAGGTGAACTGACATCCCCATTTCTTTGATTCGCTTGAAACAACAGTCATATTCAGAACTGTTTCACAGGCGTTTCTGCAGATAAGGGCAAATTCATCATCTTTACTTGTAAGGTAATCCTTCATGTAGTCATTTGCCTGAAGGTCTTTGTATTCTGCAAGTTTGGAAGCAACATCGCGGAAAGTCTTGTTGCGCTTATAGATGTAGTCCCAGTGTTCAATAGCCTTGTCAATCTGGCGGATCTGTTCGTAACAGTTGGCCAGGAAGTAGCGGGCATAGATTGCCTCAGAAACTGTTCCGGTTTTGTCCAGCTCAATGGCACGCTGGAAATCAGGGATGGCATTGTCTATGCGGTTTACCATCATGAAACATGTACCGCGTTCAACAATAGCTTTGAGCTTAAGTTCAGGATCGCGCTGGGCTTTTTCAAAAGCTTTTACAGCGCCCGGAATGTCTTTTGCATCCTTAAGGATTTTTCCAAGATAATAGTAGGAAGAATAGTTATCAGGACTGAGCTTAAGCGAAATGTCGATTTCTTTTTTTGCTTCTCCGTACTGTTTTGTGCGGTAAAGCATAAGCCCGATTTCTGCGTGGGCTTTCGCATGTTTTTTATCAAGAAGAACGGCTTTTTTCATGAACCCGATTGCCAGGTCATAACGGTTGATTGCTTCGTATAGAACACCAACCTGATAAAAGTATTCTGCATTTCTTGGTTCAAGCTTTGTAAGAAGAATGAATTCCTTAAGGGCATCATTTGTCTGATTAGTCTGAAGAAGCAGCTGAGAATATTCCTTACGGAAATCCAGTTCTTTAACAACTTCGCCAAAAAGGATGTTGTCGTTTACAAGCTTGTATTCCATGATGGCAAGTTCTGTCTTGTTGTCGGCAAGATAAGCCTTTCCAAGGAAGTAATGGGCAGTATAATTTTTTGGGTCTTTCTGAAGAATCAGCTTTGCAAGCTTTACGGCGGCTGCAGTCTTTCCCTGCTTGATAAGGCGCGGAATGGCTTCTACGCGCTTTGGCTGAAGTGTACTTTTAAGAACTGTAAAAATGAGAGCAGTTACAACTACTGCAAGTACAATGATTGCAACCAGGTAAAAAGGACTCATGCTTCCTCCATGTTAAAATAAATACCCTTTAATTGAAAGAATATTGGATTTATGGCAAAATGTCTATAAATTGGTGATTTTGGATAAAATTAACGGTTTAGAGGTGGGGGCCTTAAAATGAAAAAGTCATTGCTTTTACCGGTTGTTTTTCTTTCGGTTTTCTCGCTTTTTGCAGAATCTGAAGGGGAAAAATTCTTTCTTCAGAACAATCCTTCATCTGCAGTTTATCTTCTTGAAAATGAAATAAAAAACGGAACCGCTTCAAGTTCAGCATGGAACTACCTTGGTCTTTCATACTTCCAGCTGGGAGATTTTCAGAAATCTGTAGAGACTTTCCGCCGCGGCCTTTCAGTTCCCGGAACAAACAAGAAGGTTCTTGCTTTTAACGGCGGAAACTCTGCCTATGCCATGAAAGATTATCAGGGCGCCATAGAGCTTTATTCACTCACTCTTTCAGCAGATCCTTCCTATACCCAGGCACTTTTGAACCGCGCAAATGCTCATCTTATGAACCGTACATACGAAGGTGCCATTTCTGATTACGAAACTTACCTTATAAAAGTGCCTGAAGATCCACAGAACCCTAAGATCATTGAGCTTCTGGCCTTACTCAGAAAAGAACTTGTAAGACTTGAAGAAGAACAGAAAATCCAGGAGATGGAAGCCCAGCGTATTGCGGAAGAAACAAGACGTATGGAAGAAGAAATGGCACGTCTTGCCGCCGAAAAGGCAGAACGGGACCGCCTTGCAAAAGAGGAAGAAGAACGCATAGCAGCCGAAAAACGGGCGGAACAGGAACGTATAGAAAGAGAACGCCGTGCCGAAGAAGAGCGTATAGCAGCCGAAAAGAGAGCTGCCGAAGCCGAACGCAGGCGGCGGCTCCTTGAAGATGTGGCAAACTCGCTTCAGGATATTGATTCAACAAGCATGACTTCCGGAGCGGAAGATATCATAGAATACGACCAGGAATCGGAACTGGACTAATTAAAAAAAACGGGTGGGAAAATGAATTACAGACTCCAGATATTTTTTGACAATCTTAAGAATTCCTTTGCAGGTTCAAAGAAGAAAGCATTAATCGGGACCGGAATCGGAATTCTTGCAGCTGTTATTATTCTTCTATTAATACTGTGTGTAAAAGGCTGCGGAAGTGGCGGAAATAAGGAATACCGTAATACTATGAGCCTTGCCCAGGTCTATGCCGATAAGGGCGAATTCGACCGGGCACTTGGACTTCTTGATACTCTCCTTATAAAGAATCCTGATGACAAAAAAGTGCTGGAACTTTTTGACGCAATTATCGGAATGAAAAAAGAAAGCCAGGGAGAGGGAAACGGGGGATCTTATGCAAATGTTTCTCCCAACATCTCCGTAGATTTTGACACCTCCGAACTTTCAAGTGCCATGAAATCGGCCCTGGACCGCCAGGCCCAGGAAAATCAGAAAGCTCTGGAAAAGGCTCTTGATGCCCAGAACCGCCAGGCCCTGGAAAACCAGCGGCAGATGGCCGAAAGCCAGAAAGCACTTCAGGACAGCCAGAAGAAAATGGCAGACCTGATGGAAAAACAGGCGGCCCAGGAACAGGCTGCTAAACAGGCCGAAGCTGAACGCCGTGAAGCGGAAAAGGCAGCGGAAGCTCAGCGCAAGGCAGAAGAAGAAAAAAGACGCAAGGCCGAAGAAGAACTTGCAAAGAAAAACGAAAAGCTCAAGAAAGAAATAGAAGCCGTAAATGAACAGATAAGACTTGGAAAAACTGCCCTGGACACAGGGAACGTTTCAGAAGCTCTGAATCACTTCAAGAACGCAAAAGGCCTTCTTCCGGTTTCGGAAGGGGAACCGCAGTTTTCTGCATCAAAGGAATCTGAAATGGCTCAGGCAATTTTTGATGCCGCAGAAAAGTCTGATAACGATTCAGAAAAAGACCGTCTTATGTCTGAAGCGGTTCAGATGGCAAAAAATGCCCTTAAGACAAATCCAAAAGATTCAAATGCCCATAATATTATTGGAACAGATGCGCTGAACAGAAAAGACTACAATCTGGCCCTGGATGAATTCAAAAAGGCAGTGCAGGCAGATCCAAACAATTACCTTTATTACTATAATCTTGGAAAAACCCAGTACATAATGAAGAAATACAGCGAAGCCGCAAGTTCATTCAAGACCTGCTGCAAGCTGAACGCTCAGTTCAGTCAGGGGCAGTACAACCTGGGACTTTCCCAGCTTAAGCTTAAGAATGACGGCCAGGCTCTTGAAGCCTTCCGTGCTGCCATCAGCATTAATCCAAGATACGAAAAAGCCTACCTTGAACAGGCAAGACTTCTTTCAAAACGCGGCGATAACAAAGGCAGTGTAGATTCCTATAAAAAAGTAATCGAAATCAACAACGTAAATACTACAGCCCTTATGGAAATGGGTTCTGTTTACTACGGAGCAAAACAGTATTCCCTGGCAGAAGAAAGTTACCTTAAGGCTCTTTCACTTATGAAGTCGGGTTCAAACTATACGCTTACCTGTTTCAACCTTTCTACAGTTCTGTTTGAGGAAGAAAAATATACAGACGCCGTTTCCTTTGCACAGAAAGCTTACAACGGAAAAAAGGAAATTAAAGACGATAAACTTACAGCAAACATCATCTATAACTATGCCCTGTTAATGGAAAAAACCGGGAAAGGGGATGATGCAGTTCCTCTTTATCAGGAAGTTCTGAAATATGATCCGAAGCATAATAAAACAAAGATCAACCTTGCCGTAATGTTCATGAGCTTTGAACCTGCAGATACAGACAATGCCCTTAAGCTTTTGCAGCAGGTTTATGAATCAGACAAGAAGAACTTTGAAGCCAACAACAACCTGGGCACCTGTTACCTGAATCTTGAAAAATACGATGAAGCCGTAAAGTTCTTCAAGAATGCTCTTGAAATTGACGGAAAGAATAACGAAGTGCGCTACAACCTGGCAAAGGCTTACGCACGTAACGGAGAATATCAGTTCTCAAAGCAGACATATCTTGATGTTCTAAAAGCAGATACAAAAAACTGGAATGCGTACATTGAACTTGCAAAAGTTTGCATTCAGCTTTCCGAAAATGCTGAAGCCGAAAAATACCTGATTTATGTTCAGGAAAAGAATCCTTCTTTCAAAAAAGCTGAAGTGCAGTCACTGCTTGACGGAATTTCACAGTAGAATTACAAAAAAAATGTGGAATTTTTCGTAATTTTGTGAGAAAAAAGCTGTTCTTTGAGACTTTTTAGAGAAAAACGGCTCTAAACGTTTGGTTAACGAAGATTTTTTGTTGTATAATATTTCAATACATATTTAAAAAGGTGGCATTTATGAAAAAGTTCATTTCCATTCTTTCTGTTTTTGTTTCTGTTTTTTTAGCAGTTTCCCTTACAGGCTGTGAAAACTTTATTTCTTCCAGTGAAGCCGTAAAGGAAGCTCTTGTAGAAGAAGTCCGTCTGGATAACGCCAAAACTCTTAACGTTACAGTACAGGCTCTTCCAGGAACAGGAAACGCCTCCCACAGTTTCATCAACACAAAGGATTACAAGCTTGGATATCCTTTCAATGTTAGTTTTGAACCTGTTCAGGGGTACGGTTACTATAACGGATGGAAAGCCTATTCTGATTTTGATGCCGCCAAACCTGTTTCAGAATGGACTGAAATTACTGACTCAAAGGAAGTTAAATTCGAAACTCCTCTTGGGCTTTCAACAGTAGTTACAATCAGCAAGGATTACAGTTCAATCCGTATCCTTCCTTACGTTTCTGAATTTCCGGAAGTAATGTTCCCGAATGTTGATGGAATTACCGACAAGGAATTTACAACAGTTCAGAAAGGTTCTGCTTACGGACTTTATTTTAAGACTACAGGAACTCACGGTTTCAGCACATGGAAAATGAGCCGCCGTGAAAGCAATTCTTCTGAAGCTGTAGAAATTCCTGTTTACGACAAAACTTCAACAATTCCAGGCGATGTTACTGAATATGCCTACGTAACTTCTTATTCTTCTGCCGATTCAGGAGACCTGGCAGAAAACCTTATTATGGCAAATGCTGCTTTCCTTATTACAGGAAACAATGTTGTAACCGATGAAAACGGTGTTGCAAGAGTTTCAGCAAACCTGATGATTCAGAAGCAGATAAATGATTCTGTTTTCATTGAACCGGTTCTTTCAGAATATCCTTATGTTTCTGTTGCCATGCCGGAAGATTTTTCTGAAGCAGGAAAAATCAGCGTAAATCCATATACATCATCAAGAATGATTGTTGGAAGGGATTATACAGTTTCCCTTACAACCGTAAATAAATACGGATTCTCAGACTGGAAAATCATTGCAAAAGCTTCCGGGGATGCAGATTCAAATGCATCAGACTTTGATCTTCCTTTCTGCAATATAAACGATACTTCTTCAGAACGCCCTGAAAATTATGGTGTTGCTGCAGATCTTGACGTTCTTGAAGTGGACGAAAACGGAAACTATAAGAATGCCGTAATCCGTGATGCTGCAATCGTAATTTACGATACAGAAACTACAAGTTCTTCTTCTGATATCGGAAGCGTGAAAGTAACTGCAAAAGTAAGGGTAATGAAGAATACAGGATTAAAGTTCTATCTTGAACCTGTTCTTACAGAGTATCCTTTTGTTTCGGTTGCAATGCCTTCTGAACTGGTAAACCCTGGAAAAATCAGTGTAACTCCTGCTTCAAACAACAGAATGATTGTTGGAAAAGACTACAGCCTTAATATGACAACTGCAAATGCTTACGGTTTCAAAGACTGGAAGATTACTATGAAGTCTACTGTTACCGACGAAGAATCCGGAGCTGTAAGTTCAATTACTTCCGCTCTTCCATTTGTAAAAATTGACAGTACAGAAACTGAACTTCCGGCTGTTTACGGCGTAATTACAACTCTTCCTGTTCTTGAAGGTGACGGTTACGGTTCATATACAAATCCTGTAATCAACGGAGCTACAATCGTTATTTACGATACAGAACGTTCAAATTCTTCAAGCGATGCAGGAAGTATTAAGGCAACAGCTCTGGTTCGCGTACTTAAAGACCCTGGAGCTGAGCTTTATATTGAACCTGTTCTTATTACTCACCCTACAATCCGCATTCAGGTTCCTGTTTACCGCGATACTAAAACTTCAAGAGACAGGGATGCCGGTACAATTAACCCTCAGGGAAGCACAAAAATCATTTCTGATCAGGTTTATTCTGTAAATACAGTATTTGATGATAAATATGCCTTTGATTCATGGGTCGTAAAAGATACAAAAGACCAGGAAATCCTTCTTACTGAAGATGCCGATGGAAAGAAAACTTTCGGCGGACTTTTTGAACTTACAGATGACGTTTACGTTAAGTCGGATATGAGTGAATCAACCATTACACTCAAAGTATGCGACAATGCAAATGTAAACGGATTTAAAATTACAGCTAAGGCAAAACTCAGACCTGCTGTAAGCTATTCACTTCCTTCGGCAAATGCTTCGGGAGTTATCCGTACATACCCGATCCGTATTTATTTTTCACAGAATATGGATCCTGCAAGTTTTGCTGTAAGCGGAACCGGAGTAGAAGGGGATCCTTACGTCTACGGTACTACAGATCAGAGCGGAATCCTTACTTCTCTTAAGAATATTACAATTACAAGGGCCGACAGTCCTGCAGATACAACTGCCGAAACAAACAATGCCCTCAAGTATTTCAAGACTCCTGTATTCCACGGAAACTATATTGAACTTCTTCCTTATGATGCCATTAATGCTTCAAACTGGATGAAAAGCCAGTCATTTGTAACAGTAACAGTAAGCGGTGACGTAAAGGATGTTTCAGGTGTTCCTCTTGGAAACGACTATGTTCTGAACTACACCCTTGGAAACAAAGGTGATACTGAAGGACCTCTTATTACAAAAAATGATTTCTATATTGTAAAAGGAAATGAAAATCCGGAAAAAATCGCAAGCAAAAAATTCAGTGAATGGAATGACTACAAAACAAACAGAACCACTTCAGAAAAGAAAATAAAAGTGGCCGGTGATGTTTCTGAAAACTATAACTTCAAGCTGGTTGTAGATGCTGATGATTCTTCTACAGGTGGTTCCGGTGTTGAAAAATTCATTGTTGAAGAACGTCTCTGTTATGCAGCAAAGGGAGCTTTTGTTTCAACAAGTGATAATGTCTATGTTATGCAGAATAATGATGCTGTTTTCTTTGACGAAACTACACAGCAGAATTATGTATGGAAATACTACAGTTCCAATGGTTTTGTACCAGGTGAACAGGATTTCTACTCCAGAAAAGAATATTTAATAAGCGAGCTTTCTGCCGATGAAGAAGGCCACTTTATTCTTGGCGTGAATTATGATGAAAAAATTGCTTCTGATGGTGTTCATGCCTTTACACTTAAAGCAGTTGATGTTCTTGGCCATGAATCTGACCCGGTTAATTATTATGTAATTCTTGATAACGAAGCACCGGTTCCTGATACTTCAAAGATTATCCGCGATGTTTCTGATATAGCTAAAAATATTTCTGCAAATGGAAGAATTTATGTAAAGGATACAGCCGTTACATTTAAAGGTTCTACTGAAGTAAAAGATTCCGGAAACAGTGATGATAATTACCCGGTTACTTCAGACCCTTCTGTAAGCTGGGCTTTTGCCCTTGATACAACCGCTTCCCAGGAACTTCCTGAAGATGCAGTATGGAGTGAATGGAAACCTTCTACCGATGATGTTTCAATTACTCTTCCTGAACTTACAGGGGACGCACTCATAAATGTATGGGTTAAACTTAAGGACAGCCTTGGAAATGAAAGCTATGCCTTCCAGGTTCCGGAGGCATCGTTTGGAGTAGATAAAACAACCCCTGCAAAGCCTGTATTCCTTACAATACCAAACCCTCCTGCAACAAATACTTTCATGAATGGAGATATTGAAACCTTTATTATTACAGCTGGAGGAAATCTTTCTGCAGGTTATTTTGCTAACGGAGACGGTGAACTTGGTTCCGGAATCAATAAGTTCATGCTTAAAAAGAATGACGGAGATTTTGAAGCAAAACCTGTAACTCTCCTGAACAACAGCACAAAGTATGAATTCACTGATCTTGAAGCTGCACGCTATACCCTTAAAGCAGTGGATAACGTAGGAAATGAAAGTGAACCACTGGTGTTTGATCTTCGTATTGATGACGGATATGGTCCTGTTATTTTACCAAATAAAACAGTAAAAGATACGGACTGTAACGCAGCAAATATTACCGTACATGGAAAGGTAACTTACCAGTTTACAGTACAAGACAGTGGGGCCGGCCTAAAAGATATTCAATTCGGAAGTTTAAAAGTAACTGAATATCAGATAAATGATGAACCTCCGGTTGTATTTGAAACACCTTTAGACAATGCTGAAAAAATTTCCATTTCTTCAATGGGTGCTCAGGATGCCCTTACTTTCGTAGTTAAAGGTGAACTCACAAATTTCCAAGAAATAAATGGTAAGGAATATAATATTGCCGTAAGAGCTTATGATATGCTTGGTAATGGTAGCCCAATAGCTGATGGTAGAATAAGCCTGACAGTTGCTGCTAACCCTCCTGAAGTTTCATTCATTTCTGCAAAACAGGCAGATATAAGTTCTGCAGTAAACGGTTACTCTAAAGACGGAAATATTGAACTTTTATTCACTGTAAATGATGAGTCTGGAAATGGACTTAATGCTGAAAATGAAGGTATTACTTTTGAAAAATTCACAGTTTCCTCATACAGGATTGGAAATGCAGATCCTGTTCCTGTTTCTGACCTTGCTTATATTCCACTTAGTGAACTTCCTTGCAGTAACACTGCTTACACAGTAAAGGGAAAAGCTACAGATACAACAACAGTTCCTGGACGCTATAACTTTAAGATTAATGTAAAACAGGCTTCAACAGGTCTTGAATCTTATATTGAACCTGTGGTTTATGTTGATTCTACAGCTCCTGAACTTTATTCTACTCCAACCCTTTACATAGATAATGGACCTGATTTTATAAAGCCGTACGTAACAAATATAGAAGACGGAAAGGGTAAAGAAACAGTAACTTTCGTAATAAAGAATGATAACGGGGCTGGAATTGGCCCTATTGAAAATGGATATGGTAAAGTTCAATTCAATCCGTTTATCTTTGAAGGTGATGGACTTAGCGGTTTTAATCCTGGTTCAGTGGAGGACTGGGCTATCTGGTATCTTCCACAGGACAATACGGTTGTTTATGATATTCCGGGAGAATTGACTGATGCTTCTACTAACTCCGGATATTATACTGTTAAGTTCAAGATTAAAGACGTTCTTGGAAACGAATCAGCTGTACAGGAAGCTAAATTTGAAGTTGATGCCACAGCTCCTACAGTAGATACTGTTTCAATTTACGCAAGAGATGTTACAAAGTATGCCGGTACAATTGTATCGGGAGCTGTAGATGTTTACATGAATATTACAGAAACCGGTTCCGGTATTGAAAGAATCAAATTGGACCCTCGTGTTGTTTCAAGTTGCGAAATTTACCAGGATACAGGATCTGGATTTGATGGTCCTTCATTAGGAAACGGATACCCGTTTGTAACACCACTTTCAAGTGATGAAACAATATCTTTAAAACTTAAGATTTCACTGAGAGATCTTTCCTCAGGAAAACTTCAGTATCAAATTTTTGATAAGGCCGGAAATTCTACGGGCTCTCTTGAAATACCATTTAATATTGATAGAACCGCTCCTCAGGTTTCTGGTTTCTCTATAGCAGACCAGAATCCTGCTGCTGTTTATAATACTGAAGATGTTGTTCTGAGTTTAAGTGTAACTGAAGATACAGGATTAAAAGCAAATCCATTCAGATTTGATGGATTTACTCCTTCGGAAATTTCTGTAAACGGTGCAGATTTTATTCCATTCAGTTCACTTAATGTTAGTGGATTTACTGAAAGTACAAGCTTCAGAATTAAAGGAAAGGCTACCGACAGTTCAACTAATTCCGGTTACTTTACTGTAAAATGTTACGTTTCAGATGTGTTTGGTAATGAAGGATATGTTACAGGTACTCTTGAATATGACAACGTAGCTCCAAGTATTACTAGTCCACGTGTACAGGGAACTTATGTTGTTTCAGGAGGTTCTCACTATGTTAATTCAACTGAAGTTTTGGTAACTTTCATACTTACTGAAACAGGCTCAAGAATCAAGGCAAATTCTCTTGAAGTAACCGGCCTTAGAAATGCCAGATATTTTGCTACAGCAAATCGTAGTATAAGCCCTTCTTCTCTTAAAGATACAGACTTTACAGCAGTTTCACAGTTTGTTCCTCCTACTGCAAACTATGGAAAAACAGCAACAGTTATTTACATGTCTGTAAAAGGAACTTTGAATAATGTAAGTGGCGGAACAAATAATATCAGTATTACATTAAAAGACAACATGGGTAATACAAGTAATCCTGCCGCATATTCAATTGTTTATGATGGTAGTGTTTCTGTTGCAAAACAGATTGCAGCTTCAAAGAATTTTAATAGTACTTTGACAAATAATGTTTCGTTCTATAGTACAGATTCTTCAAAGTATCTTTATCTTGGTGTTAAAGTAACTGAAACTGGAATTGGCCTTGGAACTAATGGTATTTCATTCACAAACTTTACTGTTAAAGGCTGGTGTAAAGGAACTACATCTGTTCTTCCTGCTGATTCAAGCTTTGCTGCAGCGAATGATTTGACTTATATTCCTGTTACTGCAGGTACAACAACAGCTTCTTCCGGAGATTACTATTTTGCTTACGGTATTCCTTCAGGTAATTTAACAACTAGTGGTGGAGAAAACTATTACAACATAGGTGTTACTGTTACTGATAAACTTAATAACTCTACTAGCCTTGCGGTAACTGATATTAGAAAGTATCAGGAATTAAATGTAAGTGGAGTTTCTTTAAAAGGAAGCTCCAGCCTTAGAAGCGGCTATGTAAGCGATGGTACAGACCTTACCTTGAAATTTACAGTTACAGGGGATTCAATTGGAATTGTTAACCAATATATTGATTTAACTGGGTTTACTGTAACCAGCGCAACAGTAAAGCCTGCTGGAACAACTTCTGAACTTACGGTTAATACATACCCTACTTACCTTGATGCTGTTTCTCAAGCAGGAAAATATCTGAATACACTTCCATACGGAGAATACACTGTAAAAGGAAGCCTTAAGAAAAACTCCGGTGAAGATTATACAGACGGGGGAAGTTATTCTGTTGGAATTATGATAAAAGACAAAATGGGCAAACGACCTACCTTTACGTATGATTATGTTCTTGACACTACAGCTCCGGCATCCTCTTCAACCTTCTACTCAAAGAAAATTTACGATTTGGGCTTGGCAACTTCGACTAATGCAGGATATTTAAGCAGTACAAGGGAAGCCGTATTGTATATCAGTTTTATGAATGATACAGGTTCAAAGCTTTCCAGTGTAAGCTTCTCAAATTTCACGATTAAAGGATATAAGACATCTTCTACTGCTACAAGCTGGACAACTGCATCTTCCATTCCGATTACCGGTGGTAAGGTCAGCGGTCTTTATGTTTATGGTACTGTAACAAATACATCAACAGGTAAAATCAGCTTTACAATGACAGATGGTGCCGGAAGAACCGCTACTGTTGATAAAACATTCACCTATGATACTACGGCAATTACTATTCCAACTGCATCAAATACAAGCAGATCAAATGTAAGATATATATATAAATTTGCAAGAGGTACTGAACCCGATTTATATGGTAAAAACTTAGTTGAAGGATTTAAGACTGTCGGTGGTTTTACAGTACTTGATAAAACAGATAACTCAACACTTTATTCTAGTCAGGTTGGTATAGTTCCGGTTGGAAGTGATAGTTCACAAACTATCAGAAAGAATTCAGATGCATTTACCGTAACACCTTTGGCAACAAAACCTACAGATTTCGGTGGTTATATCGCTGTAAGGGGAACAGGTGGAAACCTTTATGGTAATTTTGATTATTTATGTGGTTCAACTTACAGGAAGACTTCTGGTGACACATTTACTTTGTATCCTGCAATCTCAACTAATACTTCACGTCTGGAAGCATATGCAATCTATGTTGTAGATAAAGCAGGAAATCTCAGTTCCCCTATGTTTGTAAACTTATTTTATTATACAAATTAATCAGATATCTTTTTGTGATATAAGGTAAAATCTTTTCTCCGGAGGAACAACCTCCGGAGTTTTTTTTTTCTACACAATAAATTCGCCTTCGGAATCGGAAGCTTCGGAGTCAGAAGGGGAGTCTTTTTCTTCTGGAAGGTCAGGGATGTCTTCGGCTTTTTCTTTTTCGGGTTTTGCTTTGTAATCTGTGTTGTCTGGTCTCAGAGAAATAAGTTCTGCGTCAAGGTTTGCCTGAATGCGGGTTCTGATGAAGTCTCGGATCATGTTCTTTGCAGTGTAGGCAAGGCCCTGACCAAAGAGCATGACAATCATTTTGTGTCCGTCTATTTCACGCTTCATAAGAATTACAAGGGAACCGTTAAAGAACATGTCATGCAGATGAAGGGTCATTCTGTGAACGGATTTTTCTTCAAAAAGAGGAAGCAGGGCTTCGCTTGCATAGCAGGAAATGCCTACAGAAGAAATGTTCTGAATCATCAAAGGCACTTTTTTTGTGTTTACGTCAATTTCGGCATAGATACGCGGGTCACGGCCACAATCAGCACGGACGTACTTTCGTTTACCCATAGCACCATTCATTTCAAGAATGGCTGTAAAAATACTTACCAGGGATTCAAGGTCGGGTGTGTACTGGATAAAGCCTGCCGGAAGCTGAACGTTCAGAAGGAAGTTTTCACGTTCAGGTTTTGGAGCAAACTGACTTATTACTCCGAAAAAGATTGTGGAAAGAACTTCGTCTTCTTCGAAAGACTGGGCAAAACGGAACCATTCTCTGAAAGTTAAGTCTTCACAGTCAATGTTGATAAAACAAATTGAGTCCGGATATTTTTTTAAGACCGGTTTTACCATTCTGTAGTTATCAAGAGAGTAAACTTCGTATTCCATTCCGGTAAGACGGGGAATGATTGTGTTTGTAACGTAAAAAGGAGGATTTACAAAAAATACTTTTCTTCCCAGTGCGGAATTTTCATGCAAGTTCATCTTTAGAATTTTACAATGAAATCTCTAATAAGTCAAATTGAAGTGGAGAAAATGGAACCTGCGGGCCCTTCGACAGGCTCAGGGACCGCAGGTTTTGTTTTTTAGTTTTCGTCAGAAAGAGAAACTTTCTTTGAAACTGTTACTTTTTCGTCGTAGCATTCGAAAATCTTATCAACGCTTTCTTTGCTCATTTTTTTTGAAATAAGGCTTACAAGTGGCACGATGATAAGTCCGCCGATCATAGCGAAAGAACCTGAGTGAATACTTGTTTTGAACATAAGGGCAAAGAATGGTGGGAATGATGCAACATTTACGCCAGCCATTGAGAATACGAACTGTGTAATTGCAAGACCTGTTCCCCAGATGAAACATACAACTGTTGAAGTTTTAGTAACACCTTTCCAGTAAAGAGAAAGAAGGTATGGAGCAAGGAATGCACCGGCAAGTCCACCCCATGAAACACCCATCATCTGAGCAATGAAAGTAACGCCAGGGTTTGCATCTTTGATTACTGCAATAACTGCCGAAACGATGATGAAGAACACGATGAATACACGCATGATCAGAACCTGTTTCTTTTCTGTCATTTCTTTCTTGCTTGCAGGTTTAATGATATCCAGTGTGAATGTAGAGCTTGATGTAAGAACAAGTGAAGAAAGAGTAGACATTGAAGCTGAAAGAACCAGAACGATAACTACAGCAATAAGGATTGGTGAAAGTGTTGAAAGCATTTTTGGAATGATTGTGTCAAAAAGAGGCTTTCCTGCAGCACTCAGTTCTACACCGTAAAGGCGTCCGAAACCACCAAGGAAGTAACATCCACCGGCTACGATGATTGCGAATACTGTAGAAATGATTGTTCCTTTCTGAATGTCTTTTTCACTCTTGATTGCGTAGAACTTACCAACCATCTGTGGAAGTCCCCATGTTCCAAGAGAAGTAAGGATTACAACGAAGAGGAGGAATACAGGATCTGGTCCGAAGAATGATGTATAGGCACCACCAGTCCAGCCTTTTGCAGGTACTGCAGAAAGTTTCTGACATGCTTCAAGCAGACCGCCGTTCTGTGAAAGAACTGCAAGAATTACAGAAACGATACCAACCAGCATGATGATACCCTGGATGAAGTCGTTGATAGCTGTAGCCATGTATCCGCCGAAGATAACATAGAAACTTGTAAGGATAGCCATAACAAGGATTACAACCCAGTAAGGAATGTTGAAAACAAGCCCGAAGAGGGAAGAAAGACCGTTGTAAAGGGAAGCTGTATAAGGAATAAGGAAAACGAATACGATAAGTGAAGCTGTTACTTTGAGAGGAACAGAATCGAATCTTTTTCCGAAGAAATCAGGCATTGTCTTTGCATCGATATGCTGTGACATGATGCGTGTTCTTCTTCCAAGAATGTTCCATGCAAGGAGAGATCCGATGAATGCGTTTCCAAGTCCTGCCCATGTAGAAGCAAGGCCGAAAAGCCATCCGAACTGACCGGCGTATCCAACGAAGATAACTGCAGAGAAGTAAGATGTACCGAAAGCAAAAGCTGTAAGCCATGGACCTACAGAGCGTCCGCCCAGAACAAATCCGTTAACGTCTGTAGAATTCTTTCTACAGTAAAGTCCGATACCAACCATAACTGCAAAATAGGCAATCAGGATGGTGATTGTTAAAGCTATCATTTATAACCACCAAAAATAATTGACAATTGGTGCTAAAATTTATGCAGAAAATGGAATTTAATTGTCCATTATCCATTGTCAATTTTCAATTGGGTTTTTAGTCTTCAGCTACAACCTGTTTGTAGAATTCAACGTAGTCTTCACGTTTTTCTTTTGTGAAGGCAATTGCTGTGCGAGGGTGCTGGTTCAGCTGACCTGTCATCATGTACTGAAGATCGTAACCCCATGTAATTCCGTCTTTCTTCATCTTGTTGATATGGTTTTCGATGAACTGGATTACAGGGTAAGTCTTGTATTTAGGGTTTTTAAGGAATCCAAGGAGAAGTTCCATAGAACAGTTTCCGGCTCCGCGTCCCATTCCGCCGTATGTAGCATCCAGGAAGTCTACGCCGTCACCACAACATTCGATTGTGTTTGCAAAAGCAAGCTGCATGTTGTTGTGAGCGTGAATTCCGATTGATTTTCCGTATTTCTTTCCGGCTTCCATGTAAACATCTGCAATACGTGCCATCTGTTCAGGGTAGATTGAACCGTAAGAGTCTACGATGTAGATACAGTCAACATTTGAGCGGCCAAGAAGATCCAGGGCAACTTTAATGTCTGATTCCTGGTTTGCAGAAATAGCCATGATGTTACATGTTACTTCGTAGCCTTTTTCCTTTGCATCTTCGATCATTTCGATAGCTGTTGGGATTGTATTTGCGTAAGTGGCTACACGGATCATATCGATTGGTGAATCTGCCTTCTTGATGATGTCCTGTTTGTAGTTACAGCGGCCAACATCTGCCATTACTGCAAGTTTAAGCGGGTTTCCTGTTGTGTCTCCAAGTACCTTACGGATGTCATCATCATTACAGAACTTCCATTTTCCGAATTTTGATGCGTCAAAAAGTTCTTTGTCGGCTTTATAGCCAAGTTCCATATAGTCTACACCTGCTTTAAGGTTAGTTTCATACAGGTCTTTTACGCATTCATCTGTAAAAAAGAAGTCATTTACCAGACCACCATCGCGGATTGTAGCATCCAGTACTTTGATGCTTGGTCTGAAGTCCATAAGTTTTGAAAGTTCTTTAGCCATTTTTATAATTCCTCTACGGCACAAATATGTGCCTTCCAATATATATTAAACGGGGAATTAAAGATTTGCCATCAAAGATAGGGGAAAAACAGTACATTTTGGCCTGTTTATTGTCTTTTTTTTGATAATACGTTACCCTAAGTAAAAATATGGGTAACGAAAAAGTGTCCACTAAAAACCAGGTTCTCAAAATCTTAAGGGATTACCGCCGTAAAGAAGGCGAAAAAAGGCTTTCTGGCGAAGAAATTGCCGAAATGACTGGTTTTTCACGTGTTTCAGTGTGGAAAGCAGTGCAGGCGCTTCAGAATTCCGGTTATCAGATTGAATCCGGCAAAACAGGATACCTTCTGAAGGCCGAAAGGGAAGATTCTGTTCTTCCTTTTGAATTCGGCGAAAACGAAGCCCGTGTAGTTTTTATAGAAGAAACTGCTTCTACAATGGAAGAAGCCCGGAAAATCGCCTTTGAAGGGGCAAAAAACGGTCCTGTAATTGTTACCTGCGACCGCCAGACCAACGGGGTGGACCGGAAAGGAAATCCGTGGAGGGCACAGGAAGGAAGCCTGGCCTTTACGCTCGTTACTCATGTTTCGCTTCCGGCTTCCAAAGCAAGCCGTATGGTTCTTGCAGCCCAGGTAACCTGCGCAAATACCCTGAAGCAGCTTACGGGAAAATCTTTTCATCTTAAGTGGCCCAATGAGATCTGGGATGAAACGGAAAAGGTTGGGGGAGTTCTTGATGAAGCCTTTGTTTCCGGAAACAGGACTAAATGGGTAAACCTCGGGATAGGTATAAACATTGTGAATCAGTTTTCGCGGAAAGATTTCCTGAAGGTTTTCATGGTCATGTACCGCGATATTGAAAACAAAGCCCTGAAGTATCCGGAAATTCTTGTTTCCGAATGGAACTATTACTGTGCCGAAATCAACAAGACTGTAAGGAACAGCTCCGACGGATTTCAGGGCACTTTTATTGGTGTAGATGATTCAGGCTTCGGTCTGATTAAAAATACCGGGGGAGACGTAAAACGCCTTACTCCGGGAGAAAGCTATCTGTTATAAAAAAAAGGAGTACTAAAATGAGTGACGAAAAAATCATCGTAAATGAAGCTGGGGACGAAAAAGCAAAAGGTAAAGGGCTTAAGGGAATGGTATTTGCCGCACTTTTTGCAGCCCTTATAAGCTGTGCTGCATTTTTCCATATTCCGCTTCCAGGCGGAGTTCCAATTGTTCTTCAGGATATGCTGGCTCTTCTTTCCGGCCTTCTTCTTGGTCCAATCTGGGGAACACTTTCTGTATT
Source organism: Treponema sp. (assembly GCA_045617385.1). Taxonomy (GTDB): domain Bacteria; phylum Spirochaetota; class Spirochaetia; order Treponematales; family Treponemataceae; genus Treponema_D. Next base: position 10,783 of record JAZLIM010000015.1, on the reverse strand, counting down.
TGTATTTCTGATTCTTGGAGCAATCGGACTTCCTGTATATTCAGGTAAAGCCGGAATCCAGGTGATAATTTCTGGCCCTACAGGCGGCTTCCTTGTTGGCTATATGCTTGGTGCCCTGGCTGCAGGTCTTTTTCTTCATTTCTTACTGAATCCTAAAAAAGAAAACGGAAAAACAAAAACTATCGTAATGTGCATTATTGCAGCCGTTCTTGCAGAAGCTGTTCTTTTTGCCTGCGGTCTTACAGGCTTTGTTCGTGTTACAGGAAAAGGAATGGATGTAGCAGTAAAAGCCTGCGTTACACCTTTTATTCCGGGGATGATTATTAAGACTACACTGAACGTAATTCTTTCAATTACTTTTAGAAAACGTATACAGGATTTAATTTCAGAATAAGCGGGTCCAGAGTTTAATGTAGAAAATGAACTTTGAATTTTAGAAAATCGTTAATTTCAGAATAAACGTGTAATTTCAAAAAAAGGGGACGCAGGCAAAAAAAATGAGAGGGTTCCCCTGGGGTATGTGGAGCAAGTTTGCGGAGCTAACTTGCGGAACGGGGCACCACAGGGGGAGGCTCATTTTGTTTTGCCGTCGCTGGGACCCGTTTTTTTGAAATTTATTTTCTTCTGATACTGATTTCTTTTCTGATAAAGTCTAAAAGTTCATTTTCTTCAGGAAAAAGAAAGCAAAGAGGTAAAGAGTGTTAAAGGTTGAAGGAGTAAGTAAAGTTTTTTCTGATGGTACAAAGGCCCTGGATGACGTTTCCTTTTCTGTGGGGGCCGGGGAACTCGTTCTTGTGGCCGGTTCCAACGGTTCGGGAAAGACAGTACTTATGAATCTGATTGCAGGACTTGAACGCCCCTCTGAAGGAAAGATAATTCTTAAAGGGGAAGCGGGGCTTGTTTTCCAGGATGCCGACTGTCAGATTCTTGGGGAAACTCCATACGAAGACGTAGCCTTCGGCGTAAAGAATCTTGGTGTGAAAAAATCCGAAGTTCCCCAAAAGGTTTCTCAGGCGCTAGAAAACGCAGGCATTCTTCATAAAAAAGATTCACAGGCCCGTACTATGAGCGGCGGAGAAAAACGCCGTCTTGCAGTGGCAGGTATTCTTGCCATGGACCGTGACCTTATCCTCTTTGACGAACCTTTTGCTAATCTTGATTATCCGGGCGTAAAGAATGTCTGCCGTATCTTAAAAGAACTTAAAGATTCCGGAAAGACTCTGATCGTTCTGACTCATGAAACAGAAAAGATCATGGGGCTTTCCGACCGTATGGTTGTTCTTGATAAAGGGCGGATCCGATTTGACGGAACTCCGCTTGAAGGTTTGAAACATAATCTTGAAAAGTGGAGTATAAGGAATCCTGTTCCCGGTGCAGAAAAATTTTCAGAAAAAGACCTTACTGAAAAACTTGAAGGACTCTTATGGCTGTAAAACTTTTCTGTTACCGTAAGGGAAATACTCTTCTTCATAAAGTTCCGGCTCTCATAAAAATCATCTTTATGGTGGTATTTTGTATTACAGCCTTCCTTGGCGGGCAGATGGAAACTGTGGAAGAAATCCTTGTAAAACCGGTGTTTTTCCAGCTTTTGTACTGCATTTGTGTATGCATTTTACTGTTTCTGCTTGGAAAAGGCCGTTTGTCTGATGTAATACAGATGAAGTGGATTTTATGGTTCGGGCTTCTTGTAACCGTATTCCGCCTGATTCCGGAAAACGAAGAAATGTACCGTTCCTGGTCTTTATATAAGCCCGTATTTCTGAACGGAATACTTGCAGGCGGTCTTTACACAATACGTTTCTTTTTTGCAAGCTTTGCCTGCCAGATGATTTTTGCTACAACTTCCGGTCTTGAAATCCGGGAAGCCTTTGAAAATGTTCATGTGGCGGTCTGCAAAATTCTTCCTTTTATGAAGAACTTCAATCTTGCCTTTGCAGTTTCTCTTGCCGTTACATTTATTCCAGAAGTTTTTGAAACCTGGAACCGGGTTCAGCTGGCCTCAAAGGCAAGGCGGGGAAACAGAAAAAGCTTTGCTGTATTCTTCCGTGTGCTTTTTTCGGAACTTTCAGCACTCCTTAGTGTAATGATCAGTAAGGCAGACATTAAGCATAAGGCCATTCTGAACCGCGGCTACAGGCTCTAATCGATTTATTCAGATTTTTGTGATAAAATGATGTTATGACAGAAACAATGATTATGGGGAACCAGGCTATCGCACTTGGTGCCCTTAAAGCAGGCGTAAACCTTGTGGCAGGTTACCCTGGAACTCCTTCAAGCGAAATTATTGAATTCATTTCAAAATACAGAAAAGAGACCGGAACTTACGTAGAATGGTCTATTAACGAAAAAGCTGCCTGTGAAGTTGCCGCTGCCGCAAGCTATGCGGGAAGCCGAACAATGGTAACAATGAAACAGGTAGGGCTCAATGTAGCAAGCGACCCTGTAATGTGCCTTTCTTACGTTGGTGTAAAAGGCGGCATGGTTATTGTTGTTGCCGATGACCCGGGTCCGATTTCAAGCCAGACAGAACAGGACACCCGCACTTACGGTGAGTTTTCAAAGCTTCCGGTTCTTGATCCTTCAACTCCAAAAGAAGCATACGAAATGGTGCAGGAAGCTTTTCTTCTTTCTGAAAAATACAACACTCCGGTTATTCTTCGTCCTACAACCCGCGTTGACCATGCCTACGAAAGCATGGAATTCCCGAAGCTTGAACCATGCCGCAAAAACGGTGAGTTCCAGAAAGATTCTGCACGCTGGGTAATTTTTCCTCGTTCAAGCTTCATGAACCACAAACGCATTTTTGAACGAAATGAAAAAATCCTTCCTAAAGAGTTTTCCGAATGCCGCTGGAATTTTGTAAGTGAAGGGGGAAGTCTCCCCCTGGCTCCAGCCGCAGCTGCGTCTTCCGCCACCCCCTCTGCGGGCTCAAACGCCGCCCGCAACGCCCGCTCTTTTGCAGCCGGCGGAATCAGTTACCAGTATTTAAAAGAAGCACTTTCAATTCTTGGAATGAATGATGTTCCTGTTTTGAAAATCGGAACACCTTATCCTTTCCCAGAAAACCTCGCCCTGGACTTTATGAAGGCTCATAATGAAATTACAGTCTTTGAAGAACTGGATCCTGTAATTGAAAAGCAGCTTTTGTACATTGCAGGTAAAAACGGACTAAATGTAAAAGTTCATGGAAAACTTGATGGCACAGTTCCTGAAGCCGGGGAACTTTCGGTTGAAATTGTTCAGAAAATTGTTTGCGGAGAAAATGTAAAAGTTCTCTCGTCTGAACTTCCAGACCTTCCTGTTCGTCCTCCGGTTTTGTGTGCAGGCTGTCCTCATCGCGGAAGCTTCTATGCTGTAAAGCAGGCAATGAAAGGCGAAAAAACTGTTTACTGCGGAGACATCGGTTGTTATACACTTGGTAACGCAAAGCCTCTGGATATGTGTGACACTTGTCTTTGTATGGGAGCTGACATTACTATGGCACAAGGCTTCTACCACAATGAACCTGACCGCCACTGTTTCAGTTTTATCGGAGATTCAACCTTTTTTGCTTCTGGAATTACAGGCGTGATCAATGCTGTTTACAATCAGGCAAAAATGACAGTTTGTATTCTTGATAATTCTACAACTGCCATGACTGGCCATCAGCCTCATCCTGGAACCGGTGTAACAATGATGGGAGAAATTGTTGAAAAAGTTTCCATTACAAAAGTTCTGGAAGCTGTTGGTGTTAGTCCAGTTATTGAAGTAAATCCTTTTGACCAGACCGCTTCAATTGAAGCTGTAAAGAAATGTGATGCCTCTGACGGCGTTTCTGCCGTAATTTTCAAAGCCCCTTGTATCAGTGTTGCCGGAAAACTGGGCTTCCCGAAACCTGCAGCTAAATTTGTAAATTATGAAAAATGTATCGGTTGCCAGAAATGTATCCGCGAACTTGGATGTCCGGCTTTAAGTATTATTCCAGGCTCAAAGAAAGTGGAAATCGATGATAGCCTCTGCACAGGCTGCGGTCTTTGTGCCGGAGTATGCCCTTGTAAGGCTATCAACTAAGGAGAGCGGAAATGAGCAAGAATATTTTAATTTGTGGAGTCGGCGGGCAGGGAACAGTCCTTGCGGCAAAAGTTTTAAGTCAGGCAGCTCTTTGCAATAAAGAACATGTATTAAGTGCAGAGACAATCGGAATGGCGCAGCGCGGCGGAAGTGTTGTTAGCCACGTTCGCATTGGTAACGATGTTTATTCGCCTCTTATTCCAAAAGGGCAGGCTGATATCATTATAGCTTTTGAAGCATGTGAAGCGGTACGTGCTTTTGATTATCTGAAAAAAGACGGTATGGTTATCGTAAACAGAAATGTGGTTCAGCCTGTTACTGCAAGTCTTTCTGGAAAAAGTTTTTCAAAAGATGAAATGATTTCGTTTCTTGAAAAGAATGCAGCAAAAGTTGTTGCTGTTGATACAGAAGCTGCTTGTGGAGAACTTGGTTCAAGTAAAGTTGTAAATATGGTTCTTCTTGGTGCTGCAACACAGACAGGACTTTTCAGTAAAGATGACCTTAAACAGGCAATAAAAATGCTCGTAAAACCTGAGTTCTACGAGCTTAATGTAAAAGCAGTTGATTATATCAAATAATTCTATAAACTGTTGATTTCAATAGATCCGGAAACTGTTTCAAGCTGAATGTCGTAATCCCGGCTTCCGTTTGAAATGGTTCCGGATTTTTTTCCCACTTTTGAAAAATCACTTTTTACAGAACCTGAAACAGTTTCAAAGTCTGCAGTAAAGTTCGAATCTTTTGTAAGATGGATTTCAATTTTTCCGCTTACACTTTGAGAATCAATATCATTCTTTAACTGGCTCTGGATGATTTCAGTTTTTCCGCTTACATTATCGGTTTTAATTCTTCCTTCGCAATTATTGATTAAAGTTTTACCGCTGACGTTGTTTACGGAAAGTTTTCTTGCCTTAATATTTTCAAGTTCAATTTTTCCGCTTACATTGTTGAAGGATGCAGAGTTGTAAAGTGTGTCCGGAACCTGAATAATTACTTCTGTTTCGCGAATTCCGTGGATATTTATTTTTGAAGTTGATTTACGTTCTGCAACCAGAGTGTTCCCTGATTTATAAACTTTATAATATTTTTTTACATCCACATTATTCTGAATCATTACTTTAATTTCATCTGATGAAGAAGCAGGAGATACAAACAGTTTTTCAGATACAAGGTTTGTTTCAATGTTTGAAATGTCTTTTGCGTTATAAGTGAAAATGGAATAATCATCGGTTGATTCAAAATTCCAGTCCTCATCATTAATTAAATTTTCATTTCCTGCATGGATTTTATTTTCAAGTGTTTTTGTATTCCATCCCCAGGTCCAGAATCTGAAGTTTCTCCAGTTATTGCCGTTTAATCCACGGATAAGAACTCCAAGAAGGAAAAGTGCAATTAAAATCCAAAGTATACCGTTTATTTTATTTGCTTTCATTTTTCTCTCTCCAATAATTAGTCTTCGCAAAATGCTTTTACTGCTTTTTCGATTGCAGCTCCGATAAGGAATATAATCCATGTTACTCCCCATGAATGAGTTGTAAAGCTGACAATAAAATAAATTACCGTTACAAATGTCCAGTGGCTTTCTGTAAAGGCTTTTAAGAATCTGCCGCGTGAAGTTGTTGTATCAATGTTTTCCCGTTCTTCTATAGAAATATTTTTTCTGATGTAAGGAACTACTTCCTGTGGAATTGTCATTTTTGAGAAAATGATAAGTCCTGTAGCTACAGCACAAAGTAAAAGGAAAATAACTGTTCCAAGGATTGAGCTTATGGCAGCATCTTTTCCCATTAATGTGGAAAGGGTAGATAAAGCAACAATAACAGCAACTCCGGAAATATAAAGGAAAACTGCTATTGATGTCATAATAGCTCTAAAACGTTTGTAACGGTCAATTTTTTCCATAATGTCTTTTTCAGGGATAAGGCTTTCAATTACACCATCCATATCTCCTAAAGAATCACAGGCAGAACGGAATGCAGTCTGTTCGCTCTCTCCAGCGGCAAGGCAGTCATTGTAATGGGCTTCCATATCAGCCATGATTTCTTCTTTCATTTCTTGTGCTTTTTTGCTGTAAGGAACATGGCTGAAAAGTGTGTCTACGTGTTTTTTTATTTTAATATTCATTATGATAATCCTCCGATAAGACCGTCTATAAGATTTTTAATGTTGTTCCAGTCTTCTTTGTTTTCAAGAAAAAAACTTTTTCCTGATTCTGTAATTGTGTAATACCGCCTTCGGGCTCCGGTTTCTTCGCCGCCCCAGTAAGACGAAATATACCCGCCTTCTTCAAGCCGTCTGAATGACGTATAAAGGGTTGCTTCCTTAAAGTTGAAGGATCCGCCTGAACTTGCTGTTACCGTTTTATTTATCTCATAACCATAAGAATCATGATTAAAAAGGCAGGCAAGAATCAGAGTGTCCGTCAAACCTCGCAGAAGGTCTGATGTATTAAGCATAAAACCTCCGTAAATAAAGTTTTATATAAATCGACTTATGAGTTGTATCATAATTGTATATACCTCATCTGTCAAGGTATATTATAAATAAAGTCCTGTTTATACGATTTTTTTTATTAAAATTTGAATTTGTTTTGAAGATAACGAAATAATTTATAGAGCAGGAAGCTTATTATTGCACTTAAAAATTTGTCTACAAGATTTGTAAGAATACCGCTAACATAAACAGCAAAATCTAAATTTCCTAAAATTAAATATATACCTTTAACCGTAGCATCTATTTGCGTACGTCCCGTGTTACTTTTTAATAAAAGACTGACAATAAGATTACCTAGTATTCCATTACTTAATGCACTCCAAAGTCCAGCCCATAGAAAAACTTCAATTGAAAGATTATCATTTTTTAGTTGATTTTTATCTTTTTTAAAAACAAGCCAGGAAAGAAAAACTGTGCAAAAGTGACAGAGTACGAAAGCCAATGAACTTTTATAAAATATAGTTAATAAAAGGTTTGAAAAAAAAGCACAAATTAATCCTGGAATTATTCCAAAAGTTGCCGTGATAAACATCGTCAAAACTGAGTCCAGGTAGAGAGGAATTATAATATGTTCTGCTAAAAAGTTTCCTCCAAAATTCACAAAGGTTCCCAACAAAACAGAGAAAAAACAAATCACAAAATATAAAATTTTTTTATTTGAATTACTTATCATAATATTATCCCTAAAAGTTTTGCATTTTCTATTAAATCAAGTCTGTCTCTTATATTAAGTTTCTGGTAAATAAGAGATTTCTGGTTTATAACTGTTTTTTCTGTTTTATGCAGAATTTCGGCAATTTCGTAAGTTTCTTTTTTTTGAGCTAGAAGAAGAAAAACTTCCTGTTCTTTTTTTGTAAGATTTTTATAATTATCAAATAAGACAATGGTAGAATTTTCTGTCTTTGAATTTTGTATTGGATTGTTTTTATTCAGAAGTGAAATCATTACCTGTGAAGCGGTTTTATTATAATAGGTGTTTCCTTTGCTTAAAGAAATAATTGCGACTTCCAGTTCTTCTATTCCGGCATCCTTAGTGATGTATCCCTGGACGTTTTGTTTTAGGGAATCTTCAATATGAATTGGATCATTGAACATTGTATAAATTAAAATGTTCAGATCTGGAATTATTTTTCTTAAATCAGGAATAAGGAGAAGCCCGTTTTGGCCGTTTAAGTTCAGATCAACAATTGCAATTTTTATATCCTTATTTTCATTTAAAAGGGGAATACATTCTTCTTTTGAGGCTGCATATAAAAAGTTGAAATCAGGATTTTTTTTTGAAAGCAGGAATCCTAATCCGTCTCTTAAACCCATATGATCATCAATGAATAATATCTTTAATGCAGACTGCAATTGTTGTTCCTCCATTATTAATGAAATCAACAGTTCCGTTTAAAATTTTTACACGTTCTTTGATGTTTTTCAAACCGTAGTGAGTTTCTATATTATTACAGTTATTTTTAGCCACGTCAGATTCTGAAAAACCTATTCCATTATCACTGATTATAAATCTGAAGTCATTTCTAGAGTCAGTGATTTTCAGAGTTACTTCTGATGCCTTTGCATGTTTTGCAGTGTTGCTTAATGCTTCCTGTAAAATACGGAGAAGTTCTATCTGTGAATTTGATTCAAACTTTTCCAGGTGACTGGAACCGTTATAAAAAAGAGTTTTAATGCCATAGTTGGTTTCAAAAACCAGAAGGGTTTGTTTTAATATTTCTTCAAATCCCTTTGACAGGTCTAAGTGCATTGCTCCAATAAGATATCTGATTTCCTGCAGGGCCTTGTTTGCATAATATTCTGATTTTTCTAATTCACCGTTCTGTAAATATACTTTTAAAGCGGCCAGGTCCTGGGCAACCCCGTCATGAAGATCCCGGCTGATTTCCAGTTGTGTTTCGTTTCTTGTTGAAAGAAGATCCAGTTCCTTTTGTTTGCTTTGATTTTTTTTTGAAATAAGAATAAATGCTATGGCCAGTATAAATATAGAAGAATAAAGCATTGTGTCATATCCAAATGAAATGCTTTGTTGACTTTCATTTAAGATTGTATGTGCATTTATAAGATTTTGGGTCATGTTGTTTAGATGTTTTTCTTTTATTTCTTGTTCTGAAAGATAAAAAGAGATGTCATAGATTTCTGTTTTAAGGTTATCATCAAAAGTTGTTAATGATAGAAAATCTTCTTCCAATTTTTTAGCAAGATTTTTTCTATATTCTAAAGAAAAATTTGTGAGAGAAGCAGTTTGAATAAAATTCAATTTTTCATTCAAATAAGTAAATTTCTTTTTAGCCTGATTTTTTAGATAAATTGAACATGAAAAGCAAATAACAGAAATAATAATAAGAATTTTTTCAATTGAAAATAGTCGCTTTTTTAAATTCCTTTTCATAGTTTTATTCTATATCGAAATTTTATATTAATAAACGGGAAAAAATCCCGACTGTGTCGGGATTTTAACTCAAGCCTTTTCCCTAAACCTGAATTACAATTAAATATTCTTATTTTTTATTGAGGAATATTATGAGAAAAAATCTTTTTTCAGCTGTTTTCTTAATGGCTGCATTGAGTTTATCACTTTTTTTTACAAGCTGTAAAATTGAAGAAATTGTAAGTGACTGTACAATAACTTTTTTAACAGAACATGGGGAAAAACCTGGACCACTTGTAGTTCCTCAAAAAACTGTATTAGATGCTACTCAGTTACCTGTTTTAGAAGATAATGACTGGGTTTTTAACGGATGGTACGACGGAAATACATATGTTACTCCTGGTGAATATGTAGTTACTCATGATGTTACTTTTATAGCTCGCTGGACTTCTAATAAAGGAACTATTGATAGCATTCAATATTCAACACCTGTAGGAACTCTTCCTGATGGCTTAAGAAAACTTAAAAAAGGTGATGTTTTAACAGAAGATGACCTTCCGGATTTAAGTGATGGAATTCATGTTTTTGAAGGCTGGTATGTTAATGATACAGATGAAAAACTGGAACCTGGTTACAAACTTCGTAAAGCAATAATAATTACTGCCAGGTGGAAACAGGTTTCTGTATTTCTGTACAGAACAAAAGATAGTAATGCATTTGATGAAATAAAAGTTTACGTTGGCGATTCAATTTCAAAAGATGAAATATTTGGATATGAAGTTCCAGGATATAAATTCGACGGTTTTGCTTTATCAAAAAATGGATCTGCCTTTGATTGCAGTGGATTCTATCCTAGTGAAGATACATCTTTATATGGAAAATGGTCTGTAAGATATTATTCTGTTGTTTTTGATTCTAATAATGAAAATGCCCAGGGAACAATGAGTAAAATGACTGTAAGTTATAATCAGTTATATACACTTTCTTATAACAGATACACTTTAACTGGATATAGTTTTAGTGGATGGAATACAGCTCCTGATGGAAGCGGTACTTCTTATGAAGATAAGGAAACTTTTACTGCTCCTGCACAAGATATTACTCTTTACGCTCAATGGATTCCTAAAGATTATACTATTACATTCAATCCTAATGGAGGGGATGGGGAAAGTTATTCCCAGACATTTACTTATGGGGTTTCTCAGAAATTAGAAAAAAATAGATTTACAAGAACCGGTTACGCTTTTAATGGATGGAATACAAAACAAGATGGAAAGGGGACGTCTTTTTCTGATGAAGCTACTTATACAATAGGTTCAAGTAATTGTAATTTCTATGCCATTTGGGGTGAAACTGACCGTTATTCAATTACTTATATGAATATAAAAGATGTTTCAAACTCAAGCCCTGAAAGTTACCGCACTTCAGAAGGTATTACCCTTAAAAATCCAAGTTCTGTTGCAGGTTACAATTTTGACGGCTGGTGTCTTAACTGTGATGAAAATGGAAACGGATCCGGTGAAGTTATTACAGGCTGGGGACCGGCTGAAAAAGAAGGGGATATAACACTTTACGGAAAGTGGAGCCCTAAAACTAATACTCGTTATAAGGTTGAACAATGGATTCAGAACACAGATGATGATGAATATACATTGGATTCTTCTCAATATAATTATGGAACTACAGATGCATATACAGAAGTAGTTGCATCAAGTAAAGGAAAACATTTTATTCCTAAAATAATTGAACAGAAAAAAATTAATGCAGATGGTTCTACTGTTATTGGTGTTTATTATGATCGTAATGCTTATACATATACATTTGATTTAAATAATGGTTCAGAACCAATTGTTATAACAGCCAAATACT
>JAZLIM010000014.1:0-5037 GCA_045617385.1 Treponema sp. | reverse complement strand
TATATTTGCCATTTAGCTTTCCTCCTTGGTGTTTTGCAATAGACTTGAACAATCTTATTGTACACCTTCGGGGAAAGCTTTTTTTGCTAAAAGCAATTATCACACACCCGCATAGCGGGTGGTTGTTTGTGAAAATATTCCTCTTCGCTTCATATTTTCACGGACTCACGTGTCCTAAAAACGGGCACTATCCGTCACAGGATAGTGCCAAATTTCCACTTTCTTCTATAAATAGACTTTCCAATCTAGACACACAATCAAATAATTTGTTATAATGTATGAACATACGCTATATGGAAAAAGTGTTTCTACAACACTAGGAGGATAGTTGGCATACCAGAATAACAACAATAAGGGACAGCGCATCAATGAAATGATTCGTGTACGCGAGGTCAGACTTATCGATGACGAAGGAAACCAGTTGGGAATCGTTCCAACACAGGAAGCAGTTCGTCTTGCTAAAGAAAAAGATCTTGACCTTGTTGAGGTTTCTCCGAATGCTAACCCACCGGTTTGTAAAATACTGGACTATGGAAAATACAGATTCGAACAGGAGAAAAAGCTCCGAGACTCCAAAAAGAATCAGAAAGTATTAAAACTCAAGGAAATCCGCATGCAGCCAAAGATTGGTTCAGGCGACCTTGATACAAAAGCCCGCCATATACAGGAATTTCTTGACGAAGGCGATAAGGTTAAGGTTACAATCCGTTTCCGCGGACGTGAACTTGCCCATACCGACCTTGGTTTTGACGTTCTGAATGAGGTGTTAAAACGGCTTACCTCGGCGTACAATGTTGACAAGCCGGCTGCAATGGATGGCCGCAACATGTCAATGACTATATCACCAAAAGCCAAATAATTATTAGAGGTACGATTCATGCCTAAGATGAAGACAAAGAAGTCTGCTGCCAAACGTTACTCACTGACTGGCACAGGCAAAGTTAAGCACAAGAAACAGAACCTTCGTCATATCCTGACAAAGCGTTCTCCAAAAAGAAAGCGCCAGCTTCGTGAAACTGGCTATGTAGCAGAAGCAGATGCAAAGAAAATCAGAAAGCAGATGCTTCCTTACGGTTAATCTGAGGATAAGGAGTAAAATATGTCAAGAGCAATAGACGGAACAAAAAGAAAGAATCGCCGCTCAAAGATTTTGAAACTTGCTAAAGGTTTCCGCGGAGATCGCAAATCAAACTATAAACCAGCTAAAGACGCTGTTGTAAAAGCACTTGGTCACTCATATGTTGACCGCCGTGACCGCAAAGGTGAATTCCGTTCACTTTGGATTGCACGTATCAACGCTGCAGTTCGTGAAGAAGGAATGACATACTCTCAGTTCATCGACGGTGTAAACAAAGCCGGAATTAAACTGAACCGCAAGGCTCTTTCTAACATGGCTATTGAAGACCCAACAGCATTCAAAGCAGTTGTTGAAGCAGCTAAAGCTGCCCGCAAATAACTGAGGTAAGAGAATATGATTACGCTCGATCAGGTAAAACTTCTGGAACAGAAAATCGAAAGCGCTGTGAATAAAATTACACAGCTGCAGGCTGAAAACGATGCTCTGCGCAGCAAATGTTCAGAGCTCACAAACGCGCTTTCAGCTAAGTCGGAGCAGCTTTCTTTCCTGGAACAGGATCAGAACATGATCGAGTCTGGTATTCTCAAAGCACTTGACCGTCTGAATTCTATCGAAAATTCTGTACTTAAATCAGCCGGTCAGGCTGCTGCCCCTGCTCCAGAGTCTGCTGTTGCAGAACCTGCAGTTCAGGAAACAGCCCCTTCTCCACTCCCAGTGGAAGAAGAACCAGTTCAGCCGGTACAGGAAGAAACAGCTGTACCAGATTTTACTGAACAGACACCGGAACCAGTAAATACACAGGAACCGGCTTATTCCCCAATCGAAGAAACATTTCCTGAAGCTCCGGTTCAGTCTGAACCAGAAAACCCGGGTTTTGATATTTTCTAATGGGTACTTTACCAATCAACATTTTAGGAACCTCGTTTACAATTCAGGCAAATGAAGATGATGAATATCTAAAAAAGCTGCTTGGATATTATGAACGTATAGTTGAAGAAATCAAGAAAAGCGGAATCCTTCACGATGACAAGCAGATTGCCATTATGTCTGGAATAATGCTTTGTGATGAACTTTATAAAGAAAAATCCCGCATTATCAGTTCCGGTTCCACCACTTATTCAAGTACTGTTGAAGAAGAAGAAGTGGAACGCAAAACTCTTGAACTTATAGAAAAAATCAACAGAGTACTTTAATGACCGTTTATATTGATGCAGATTCCTGCCCTTCCATGGTAAGAGACTTTGTAGTTGAACAATGCAATTCAAGAAACATCCCTGTTGTTTTTGCTGCAAACCATGAAATTCCGAAGAAAGAAAACCAGACATATTCTATGATTATCTGTTCACAGGAAAAAGATGCTGCAGACGACTACATTGTAGAAAAGGCCCGTGGAGCTGAAATCAATACGGCAAAATGTGCTGATGACCTTTACGGCTACAGTAATTCAGAAAATGCAATTTCTTCAGAAGAAGCTGTAAAAGCCGGAAGTGATATTGTAATCACAAGAGACCTGCTTTTAGCCAAACGACTTGTTCAGAAAAATACAGCCTGTATCAATGACCGGGGAACAGAATTTACAGCAAAGAACATTGAACGACTTCTTAAAGAACGGGAAGAAGACCTTCTTTATGTTTCTATGGGACTTGTAAAACATTCAAAAGGTTCCGGGTACAATAAAAAAGAGTTTGCAGCTTTTGCAAACTCTTTCTCAAAACTTATCTGATTTTCACCTTCAATTATGCTGCATCTTTAAGTGCATTCCGGATTGCAGTAATTCGTTCCTTGATTTCAATAAAGGCTTTTACCACTTCAGGGTCAAACTGAGTACCTGAACATTTTTCGATTTCAGCAAACGCATCTTCAATAGTCCAGGCTTCTTTATAGCATCTTTCGCTGCTGAGAGCATCAAATACATCAGCAACAGAAACAATTCTTGCTTCAAGAGGAATATCACTTCCCATAAGCTTTTCGGCTTCCGGAATCGGGTCTCCGGTAACATACTTATCGATATCAACTTTTCCAGGATATGCCAGTTCTCCCCCGTCCCATCTGTCATGATGATGGAGATTGATGTTGAAACACATAGTATCAAGTTCATCATCTGCCGGGTGGAAAAGCTGTGCTCCCATACAGGTATGAGCCTTCATTACGTTTCTTTCAAAATCATCAAAACGACCAGGCTTTTTCAAGATAAGGTCGGAAATACCAACTTTACCGATATCATGGAATTTTGCAGCAATCTTAAGGTTATCGCGGAATTCCTGACAGTCAACAAGCGGAATGTCATGGTTGAAGGCCCAGCGGTCATAAATTTCAAGAGCAAATGTGGAAACGCGTTCAACATGTCCTCCGGTTTCTTTTGGATCACGGAGAGCTGCAAGGCGGTTCATGCGGGTTACAATTGCCTGGAAACGGTATGCATTTTCCAGGAACTGTATAATATCATTTGCAAGATGTGTAATAAGCAGAATATCTTCATCAGAAAATGGAACAACATTTCCGTTGTCATCCTTTTTGTTGATAATCTGGATAACACCAAAAAGTTCTTTTTCAGACTTCAGAGGGAAAGTAAAAATAGATGTAGTTTTGTAGTTTGAAAGAATATCAGGATTCTTATTGAACTTGTACGGAAGAGATTCATCAAGTTCATAGCAGTCTTCAATATTCAAAGGCTTGCCGGTTTTTGCTACATAACCACAAATTGAAGTTTCACTTATAGGGAAAGAGAACGACGTATATGGCAGCTTCATACCCGGCTGAAGCAGTTTCTGACGGGTATCATTCTGACCGTACTTGATTTTCAGGCTTGTACCGTTATCAATAACTTCATAAATTGAACCGGCATCAGCGTTGATGATTTTACGGCATTCAGTAAGAATGCGTTCCTGAAGAATATCAACGTCTTTGATTTTTGAGAGCTGCTTTTCGAGTTCTACAATCTGTTCAAGTTTTTCGTTAATGTCTGCCATTATCAGTCCTGTAAAGTGAAACTATTACCAGTTACTTAATTATCCTCTATAAAAGTTGATAAGACAACCGGCAGAGATAATCTTTCTTTCATCGTCTGTCATTTCCCCAGTTGTAAGCTCAAATTCTGTTACACTGCCGTCTGCTTTTACTGCATAAGCTTTGTATGAATCTGCCTTTTCGTTCAGAAGTTTCAGAACGTTAGGGATGAATACATAGTCGCCGTTTGCAAATGGCAGATTGTTTGTTGCTTCTTTATCTCCAGTCTTGTAGAGGAATGGAAGCATACCCCAGTTCATAAGGTTTGAACGGTAACGTTTTGTGGCATATTCAGAAGCGATGTTTGCACATGCACCAAGAACGCGCTGACAAGATGCTGCCTGTTCACGGGCTGAACCGTCACCAGGTTTTACAGCGTAAATTGTTGAACCAAGTTCAGCAGATTCTACTCGGCCTTTGAATTCTGCATATTTTGCTTCAAGGGCTTTTGCTGCAGCTGTAACTTCAGTTTTGATTTCATCAGTGTTGTCACGAACAGCCTTTGCGCGTCCAACGTATGCAGGATCTTTTCTTGAAAGAGTGAATTCTGCAAGGCCAAGTGGATTTGAACGGAATGAAGAAGTTTCTCCTGAAGGAATCAGTTCGTCTGTTGTTGTAACAGGATCATGGATTTCTGAAACAACTTTTACAAGGAGGTCGTCCTTAAGTTCGCTCATTGCTGGCCAGTCTTTAATGTTTGGTCCGAACTGGATTTCAACTTCCGGTTTTGCAACGCCTTTTGAATCGTATACACGGTTTTCGTAAATTGATTTGTCGAAAACGTATGGTTTCTTTGAGTAGTCTTCGTCGTATTTTGTAGCTGCTGTCAGGAAGCCTTTGTTTGCGGCTGTTGCTGCAATTGAGCGGGCATCCATAAGTGCAACTGAAGAAAGCTGACCGTTCTGGATTTTTGAACCTTCGCGGTTAGGGAAGTTACGTGTTGAGTGGCGGAT
>JAZLIM010000013.1:0-8724 GCA_045617385.1 Treponema sp. | reverse complement strand
CAGAAAAGTCTCACCGGTCATTTCATCTTTGTTAGGGCGGCGGTACATGGAATCAAGAATCAAATTGTTTCTGTCGCAGAGAATCACGTTTGCCGCATTGTTCCAGAGTCTGATGTAAAGAAAGAATTCTTCGTCAGAGTTGGAAAGGTTCATTTTGATTACGCGCTCAAGACCGATCTGTTCGGCACTGTTGATTCTGCAGCCTTTGATTCGTGAACGTAGGAATTCCATGAAGCGGAGCGGTTTTTCGTTCTTTGTGATTTTTCTTCGTACTTCACATATGCGGCAGGCATCATGAGCCGTACAGATGAAAACAGTTTTTGCACCGCCTTCCTTGTAGGTGTAAAGGGCAAGGGAGTCATAACCCGGCTGGATAATGTCCTGAATAAAGCTTCCTTTAAGATTAAGTTCCTCAAGAATAAGGTTGATTTCGTTACAGTTCAAAGACATTCTGTTCTCTCCTGATTTTCCGCTTTTCTTATGATAAACCTCCTGTATCAGAAGGGGAAGGGCAAAAAAAAACACCTGCAGATGCAAGTGTCTCATTGTCGGGCAAACTGGATTTGAACCAGCGACCTCAACGTCCCGAACGTCGCGCGCTACCAACTGCGCTATTGCCCGTTTGTGGAAAAACCACTGTAAAATAAAAAAGCCTTCCGTTTAGGAAGGCCTATGCGCGAGTGACGGGGCTCGAACCCGTGATCTCCGGCGTGACAGGCCAGCGCGATAACCAGCTTCGCTACACCCGCGTGATGTTTGATAATATATATGAATCCTGAATTAATGTCAACACCATGCAGGAGAATTTTTAATACTTTTTTTTATTTTCTTTTTTTTGTAATATGAACCTATGAACGGAACAATTATTGCCGGAACAAACAATGTTTTTACTCTTGAATGCGATGACGGACAGGTCCGTTCATGTTCCATAAAAGGGAAGGTACTTAAGTCTTCAAAAGAATTTTATAACCCGCTGGCTCCGGGTGATGTAGTTTCCGTAGAACCGGATCCTCTTGATGATTCAAAAGGGCAGATTCTGGAACTGGTTACACGTAAGAATACTTTTCTTCGCTGGAACGTAAAGGGCCGCTGCCCTCAGCTTCTGGCTTCAAATCTTGATTTTCTGGTACTTGTTACCACTCCCGATAATCCGCCTTTCAGACCGCGTTTCATAGACCGTGCACTTGCCCAGGCAGAACACCAGGAAATTGAACCTGTAATTGTGTGCAATAAATATGACCTGGCAAAAGAAATGGAAAAAGAAGAACTGGCTCATGTAGAAGAAACCCTTAAGAACTGGGAAGAGCTTGGATACAGAGTTTTCCGCCTTTCTGCAGAAACAGGAAAAGGTGTAAAGGAATTTGCAAAGTTCATAGAAGACCGCAGCACAGCTTTTGTAGGCCAGTCAGGAGTCGGAAAATCCAGCCTCGTTAATGCACTGGATTCTACTGCTGAACTCAGAACCGGGGAACTTTGCGAAAAATACTGCCGCGGAAGCCATACAACTACAAAGGGAACATTGCTCAGACTGAACATCGATAAGAAAGTAATCGGGAAGGCTGATGCAAAATCAAACGTTGTTGATACTCCGGGCATACGCCGTTTTGTTCTTGATGATGTTGACGGCGATGACCTTCATCTGTACTTCAAGGAATTCCGCCCTCTGGTAGGAACCTGTCAGTTCGGTATGAGCTGCAGTCACATTGCCGAAAAGGGCTGCGCCATAAAAGAAGCAGTAGCCGACGGACGTATTTCTGAACAGCGTTATGACAGCTGGCTCAGAATCCGCGAAGAACTTAAAACCGGTCGCTGGGACGACTGAGAGCAGCTGATATGAATTACAACAAATCTTCTCTGAAAATATTTCTGTCTTATTATAAGCCTCACATGATTCTTTTTGTGGGTGATATGTTCTGTGCTACTGTTCTGGCACTTATCGATATTTCTTTCCCTATGCTTACAAGGTGGGCAATCAATTCACTTATTCCTCAGGGCAATCTGAAAGTTTTTTCAATTTTTGTTTCGGCCCTGCTGTTTGGCTTTATTGTAAGAAAGCTCTGCAACTGGTTCATTACCTACTGGGGACATCAGTTCGGAAACTATGTTGAAGCTTCCATGCGAATGGATGTTTTCCAGAAACTGGAATCAATGAACTTTTCCTACTTTGACAAAAACCGTACCGGCCAGCTCATGAGCCGGGTTACAACTGATCTTTTTGATATAACGGAACTTGCTCATCACGGTCCGGAAGATGTATGGATTTCTGTTCTGACCCTGATCGGTTCCTGCATCATGATGTTCGGAATACGATGGGAACTCGCAGTTCTGTGTCTGGTATTTCTTCCGGTCAACATTCTGCTTGTTCTGAAAAGCCGGAAAAAATTAATGGCCACTTCACGGGCTGTAAAAGAAACTACAGCCGAAATCAATTCTGCCATTGAATCCAGTGTTTCCGGGATTCGTGTTACCCAGGTTTTCACAAACGAAGATTATGAAACCGAACGTTTTGCAAAAAACAACCAGCGCTTTATCAAGGCAAAGCAGAGCCGTTTTAAATACATGTCCGGATTCCTTTCAAATGTTGAGTTTGCAGGAAACCTTATGAGTCTTTTAGTTCTTGCAGCCGGCGGCTTTTTCATCATGAACGGGAAGATGGATGTGGCCGATCTTGTGGCGGCAAATCTTTTTGTTGCCGCATTCAGCAGTCCTGTGCGGAAACTTGCTTTTTTTGTTGAACAGTACACTCAGGGAATGGCCGGTTTCAATCGTTTCCTTGAAGTGATGCGTCTTGAAAATCCAATAAAAGACGATGAAGATGCTGTAGAAATTCTCTGCTCCCGCGGGAATATTGTTTTTGAAAATGTAGACTTTTCATATACTCAGGATTACCCGGTTCTTCAGAATGTGTGTCTGAATATTTCTGCCGGAGAAAGACAGGCTCTGGTTGGAAGTTCCGGCGGCGGAAAAACTACAATCTGCAATCTTCTTCCACGCTTTTATGAAATAACCGGCGGGCGAATCCTTCTGGACGGAATAGACATCAGAAAAATCAGTGTTAAGTCTCTGAGAAAGCAGATAGGTATTGTCCAGCAGGATGTTTTCCTCTTTGCAGGTACCATAAAGGAAAATATTGCCTATGGAAAACCGGGAGCCACTCAGGAAGAAATTGAGCTTGCCGCAAAACGGGCAGAGATTCATGAAGACATTTTGAAAATGCCTGACGGTTATGATACAGTAGTCGGCGAAAGAGGAATCAAGCTTTCCGGCGGTCAGAAGCAGAGGGTTTCTATTGCACGCTGCTTCCTGAAAAATCCTCCGATTCTGATTCTTGATGAAGCAACATCTGCTTTGGATACGGCAACAGAAATAAAGATTCAGAAAGCCTTTGATGAACTTGCAAAAGGACGTACAACAATTGTAATTGCCCACAGACTTTCAACAGTCAGAAATGCCGATCATATTGCTGTTGTTGATGAAAAGGGAATTGCAGAAAACGGAACCCATGAAGAACTTATGGCCAGAGGCGGCCTTTATAAAGAACTTTGTGAAGCCCAGTTTGAATTGAGATAATTTTTGGAGGAACATAAATGAAAAAGAATATTGTAGTTCTGGTTAGTGGTGGCGGGACAAATTTCCAGGCCCTTATAGATTTTGAAAAAGAAAGCGCAGATTGTCCTTATCATATTGCAGCCGTAATTTCTGACCATAAAGATGCTTATGCACTGGAGCGTGCGGCAGCCGCCGGAATCAAAAGCTTCATTACTTCTCCTTACGCCGTAATGGGAAAAGAAGCCGCACAGGCCGCAAGCCGTGATGAAAAACGTACTGCCGTTTCAAACAAGGTTCTTGAAATCTGTAAGGCCGAAGGCGCATACGCAATCATCCAGGCAGGATGGCTTACAGTTCTTGCAGGTGACATTGTAAAAGAATATGAGGGAAAGATTCTGAATCTCCATCCGGCTCTTCTTCCGAAATTCGGCGGGGTAGGGATGTGGGGCCACCACGTTCACGAAGCTGTTCTTGCAGCCGGCGAAAAAGAAAGCGGCTGTACAATCCACCTGGTAGATTCAGGCTGCGATTCCGGAAAGATCCTTATACAAAAAAAGGTACCGGTCATGCCTGGTGACACTCCCGATACCCTTTATGCACGTATTGCCCCAGAAGAACATAAGGCAATCGTAGAAGGAACCTGTATGCTGGTTCTTGATCAGATTTAATTATTCCACTTCAACGCGTTTGATGTGTGCCCCAAGACTCTGAAGCTGTTCCACCAGATTTTCGTAACCGCGTTCAATCTGGTACACATTGCTGATCCTTGATTCACCGTGGGCACACAGAGCCGCAATCACCATTGCCATTCCGGCACGGATGTCAGGCGAAACCAGATGGTCACCGTGGAGCATGCTTGGTCCTGAAACAACAGCTCTGTGAGGGTCACAGAGAGTGATTCGGGCACCCATAGAAATGAGCTTGTCTACAAAGAACATGCGGCTTTCAAACATCTTTTCAAAAATCAGAACAGTTCCTTCAACCTGTGTTGCAACAACAGTCATGATCGATGTAAGGTCGGCAGGGAATCCTGGCCAAGGCATATCGTCAATTTTTGGAGTCATTCCTCCAAGATCCTGGTTTACTTTAAGATCCTGTGTGTTCGGAACTGTAAGTTCATCCCCGTTGATCTGCCATGAAATGCCAAGCTTTGCAAAGGAATTTTTCAGAGGACGCATTTCTGCCGGTCTGATTCCTTTGATTGTGATTTTACCTTTTGTGGCGGCAGCCATTCCGATATACGAACCGATTTCAATGTAGTCAGGCCCGATTGTGTATTCGCAGCCGTGAAGTTTTTCCACACCAGTAATGTGCAGGATGTTGCTTCCGATTCCTGAAATCTTTGCGCCCATTGAAACCAGCATGTTGCAAAGATCCTGGATGTGAGGTTCGCTGGCGGCATTCTGGATGATTGTTTCGCCTTCTGCCAGAACTGCAGCCATAACTGCATTTTCAGTAGCAGTAACCGAAGCTTCGTCCAGGAAGATGTCGGCACCCTTAAGTTTGTTTGCAGTCATAAGGAAGTGACCGTTTACGGTGATGTTTGCACCAAGCATTTCCAGTGCAAGAAAGTGTGTATCCAGACGGCGGCGCCCGATAACGTCACCTCCCGGAGGCATCATTTCACATTTTCCGGTTCTTCCGATAAGCGGACCTGCAAAAACGATTGATCCGCGGACTTTCTTTGTCAGTTCTGAAGGGAGAGTTGATGTTTTAAGATTTGAAGCATCAATTTCCCAGCTGTGTTTCTTGATCTGTTTTACTTTGGCTCCAAGTGCCTCAAGAATCTGAAGCATAACCTGAGTGTCGCGGATTTCCGGAATATTGTGGAGAATAACCGGTTCTGCGCTCAGAAGTGAAGCAGTAAGACAAGGCAGGGCGGCATTTTTGTTTCCGCTGGCTGTAATTGATCCCGAAATAGGGAAGCCGCCTTCGATAATATATTCATGCATGGCAATACCTTCCTGGTCATATTATGTTGGGGGAAGTCTCCCCCGATTAAGAGTTTTTCGTTGCTTGCAAAATGTGAGCAACGAAAAACTCGAAAAGCAACCGTCAGGTTGCGTCTCCCCCTCTCCTGGGGGCTCCGCCCCCAAACCCCTAATTTTCAGGGCATAAGAGCTTAATTAGAATGTCGGTAGCTTTTGCCATCTGGTTTAGACTTGCCCATTCAGTTCTTGAATGAAAGTTGTGGCCTCCAGTAAAGATGTTCGGGGTTGGAATACCCATTTCTGTAAGGCGGGAACCGTCTGTTCCTCCGCGGATAGGTGTATTTACCACAGGAACTCCGCATTCTGCAAAGGCTTTTTCCAGCCGTTCAAGAACGCCTGTTTTGTCTGCCATGATTTTTTCTTTCATGTTCAGGTACTGCTGGCGGAATTTTACCTTTACCGAGGCTCCTGCACTTAAGGCGGCGGCATTTGCCAGGCTCTTTATGATCTTCTTTTCGTTTTCAATGTCTTCCATGGCAAAACCGCGAAGCAGGAAGTATGCTTCCGCATTTTCAATGCCGCCCTTGATTTCCAGCGGCGCAATGAAAGGTTCATAACCTTCAGTTGTTTCCGGCTTCATGTTGTGGGGCAGGGAAGTAATGAACTGGGAAAGAACCTGCACGGCATTTACCATTTTTCCGCTTCTTGCAGTTCCGGTGTGGCAGGCTTTGCCCGTAAATGTGACAGTGGCACTGAATGCGTTGAAGCATTCGCTTTCCAGTTCCCCGATATCTCCTCCGTCTACTGTGTAGGCAGATCTGGAACGGATCAGTTCCAGTGGAACTTTATCCATGCCGTGACCGGTTTCTTCGTCCGGGCTGAAAAGCAGTTCAAAAGGGCCGTGTTTCAGTTCCGGGTGGTTCAGAATGTATTCCGTTGCAGTGATGATTTCGGCAATACCGGCTTTATCATCTGCTCCAAGAAGGGTCGAACCGTCGCTTGTGATTATGGTTTCACGGTTTTCTCCGGCTTTCATAAGGTATTTGTCTTCTGAAGGGTCCAGAACAAAGCTGAATCCCGGATAGGAAACAGGTTTTCCGTCATATTCTTCAATAATCCGGGGTTTCACATTCTTTCCGGAAGTTTCTTCGCTTGTATCCATGTGGGAAATCAGACATACAGGTTTTTCTTTTTCCATTCCCTTTGAGGCCGGAATGAAAGCATATACGTAAAAATCTTTGGAAAGAACAACATTTTCTATATTAAGTGATTTAAGTTCAGATTCAAGTTTCAGTGCAAATTCCTTCTGCTGTGGTGTAGAAGGAAACACTCCGGAATCAGCGGCATTTGAGTCACTTTCAGAGAAAGTACAGGCATAGCCGGTGAATCTTTCCAGAAGTTTTTTTGTTTCTTTTTTAGATGAAGAGATTGGATTTGTCATAATAAATTCATTATAATAATCCGAAAGAAGTTATTCAAATTTGTTCTTTCTGTTATTGACACAAATCGCAGTCTTCTTTATATTTATCTAACGCATTATATCCTGCATTTTTGTGTGGGTTGACTGCATGCCTTTATAGCTCAGTCGGTAGAGCGCAACCATGGTAAGGTTGAGGTCTGCAGTTCGATTCTGCATGAAGGCTTAGGAATATCCTACGAATATTTTTTAGGAGTATATAAATGGGAAGCAAGAAAAAGGGTTCAGTAGAAATTATCGCTCTGGCATGTACAGAATGTAAACGCAAGAACTATACTACTTACAAGAACCGCAAGAACATTACTGGCAAAATGGAAAAGAACAAGTACTGTCCATTCTGCAGAAAATCAGTAATGCACAAAGAAACAAAAGCAAAATAATTTAGGTATTTACTGTTCCTGAAAAGGGGCGGATTAAATATATACGGGTGTAGTTCAGTTGGTAGAGCACCGGTCTCCAAAACCGGCTGTCGTGGGTTCAAGTCCTACCGCCCGTGATTTTTTTTTTTAGGGGAAAGTATATGGCAAAGATGTTCCAGTATTTCAAAGAATGCAAAGCAGAACTCAAGAAAGTTGAGTGGCCTTCAAAGGTTGATGTAGTTTCATCACTGAAGGTTGTAATTATTTCCACAATCATTGTTGCTGTAATTTTGGGACTTCTGGACTTTGGATTTACTGAAGCATTCCGTGCTTTAATGAAATAAGGCGGGACGGCAGATGTCTAAAGCTTGGTATATACTTCACACATATACAGGGTACGAAAACAAGATTGAAAAGACAATTCGTCAGTATCTTGAAAAGAACGAAATTGATTCCGCAGTTCTTACTGACATTTGTATCCCTGTAGAAGAAATCGTTGAAATCAAAGACGGGAAAAAGAAAACCCGTAAAAACAACTTTATGCCAGGATACCTGCTGGTAGAAATGGATCTTCCTGAAATGAACTGGAAGGTTACATGTAACCAGCTTCGCCGTATTCAGGGTGTAACAGGCTTCGTTGGAACAAATCCTAATGAAAGACCACGCTGCATTACAAATGATGAAGCAAAGAACCTTCTTCAGAGAACTGGAGCAATCAAAGGTGAAAAATCTGTTCGTGTTAAACAGTCATTTGCCGTTGGTGACCAGGTTAAGATTTCTGATGGTCCATTCGCAACTTTCACAGGAACTATCAAAGAAGTTATGATCGAAAAAGAAATGCTTAAAGTTGAAGTTCAGATTTTCGGTCGCCCGACACCTGTAGAACTCAGTTTCTTACAGGCTGAAAAGGTTATTTAATAACCGTTCTTTTACATTGCAAATTCAGGTGTGAATATCCCAAATGTTCACTTCCTATACCTGTTTTTGGGAGATGTGCAAGTCCGTTGGACAAAGGCATGTCGTTAAGATGAAAGTCTATATGACTCATCTACACCAATTTTAGGAGAAACAAAATGGCTACAAAAAAAGTCACAGCCGTAATCAAGTTGCAGTGTCCTGCAGGAGCAGCTACTCCAGCTCCTCCAATCGGACCAGCACTCGGACCTCACGGTGTAAGTGCTCCAAAATTTGTACAGGAATTCAATGACCGTACAAAGACTATGGAAAAAGGGCTTATTATCCCTGTAGTTATCACTGTTTACCAGGACAAATCTTATACATTTATCCTCAAAACACCACCAGCAGCAGTTCTTATCAAGAAAGCATGTAAACTTCAGAAAGGATCTGGAAACCCACTCCTTAACAAAGTTGCAACTCTGTCTAAAGCAGACTTGGAAGAAATCGCAAA
>JAZLIM010000012.1:0-21179 GCA_045617385.1 Treponema sp. | reverse complement strand
TACAACAGACCAGAAAGAAATCAAAGAACCAGGCTTCCTCACAGGTTATATCCTTAATCTTTCGAATGTAAAAATCATCTTAACCTGTGTAACAGCTCTTTCTTCTTATGTTCTGCCTTATTCAACAAACTTCTTCATCATCCTTGTTTTCGGAACATGTGTTGGAGTTGTTCTTCCAAGCTGTAACCTTGTATGGCTCTTTCTGGGACTTTCTCTGCAGAGATTCTTTGTTAAGCATCAGAAGATCATAAACATAGTAATGGGACTTGCTTTGATTTACTGTGCCGTTAAACTGGCACTGGTACCAATTCTGAACTAAAAATCAGGTTCTTAAATCAATGTTTTTACTCTTATTTACTACTGTATCTTCACTTCTTTTCTATATGTCTCTTGGTTTTATTCTGGTAAAAACCAAAAAGGCATCCATAAATCATGTTAAGACCATTTCCGGAATTCTGGTGTATGTTCTTGGTCCTGCCATGATTATCAATTCCTTCCTGCAGCTGGAATTCAGCTGGGAAGGTTTTGCAAAAATCGGCGTTTATTTTCTCATTTCCCTTGCAGCCCAGCTTTTATTCTTTCTGATTATTTTTCTTGTTCTGAGAAAAAAACTTTCAGACTCAAAATACAGGATTCTTTCTGTAGGTTCGGTTCTCGGAAATGTGGGGTATCTTGGAATGCCGGTTATTTCCAGCATTTTCCCCAACGAACCAATTGTTCTGTGTTACAGTTCCATAAACGTTATGACCATGAACCTGATTGTGTTTACAGTCGGAACATACATGATTACAAACGACAGAAAATACATCTCGCTGAAAAGCGCCATTCTGAACCCGACAAGTCTTTCTCTCATTGTTTCTATTCCGCTTTTCATTTCGAACATTCATCTTCCGGCCGTAATGCTCAGCCCGATTGAACTGCTTGCAAAAATGAGTACTCCATTCTGTATGATTATTCTTGGAATGAGACTTGCACAATCTTCAATTAAGAAGCTCTTTACCAGAGGATTCGTTTATGTTACCTGCCTTCTGAAGCTGGTGGTTTTCCCGGTTCTGGCATTTTTCCTCGTAAAACTGATTCCATATAACGATGATATTCTTAAAACCGCAATTGTAGTTCTTGCTATGGCACCTTCCGGCGCAATTATTGAATCTCTTGCAGAACTTCACGACTGCCAGCAGGATTTTGCAGCCAATGTAGTTTTATTAACTACCATTCTGTGCGTGCTCACAATTCCGCTTATGACAGTTCTTCTGGTCTAGGATTCATTTCCGGCTCTGCCGCCTAGAAAAGCGAAAGCTGGGGGTCAATCCAGCTGAACTGATCCGCATCCCGAATCACGTCCCCTTCCATCGGGCCGCCAATCAAAAACGGAGATTCGGGATTGTGGTTTTTCATATTTTCTTTCACCCGGGCAACATCAGTGTTTGCATAACAGTATCTGCAGAAATGAGCGCAGGTGTCGTAAGCGCCGATGTCATTTCCAAGAATGCAGGCGCAGGCACCTTTCCGCTGAGTTCCCGTTCCTTTGGGAACTTTAAGATGTTTCTTCAAAGCAGTTTCAAAAACTTCGGCTGTCATGCAGCCGGAACAGTCTGCGCCAAAAGCCGCAAGGTCTGTCCCCTCTGCACAGGGCCTCACCACCATGCCGAATTCCCCTGCAATCCTTATGCATTCCTTTCCAAGTCGGGTTCTGTCTGCAGCAGAAACTTCCCGCACTTCAGGAAAATTCCGCTCCACCTTTTTATATAAATCGATGAAACTGATTACAGAAGTTTTTGTGTATCCGGAAAGATTTTTTGCCATTTTTTCAAATTCTGCCAGGTGCCATTCAACGCTGTGTTTTTCGTCAATAAAAACAGGATCATACCGCCAGCCCACAGAGTCCACACCCACAATTTCCGAAAGCCGTTTGAAGTCTTCCATCACCTTTTCTTTGGGCGGAACATTTGGCTCAATATCCTGGCCGTAAGCGGTAATTGTCACATACCAGTACTGCCCGAAAGGTTTTAATAAATCCATGTAAGGCAGCATGGGCGCCGGGTTTTTGGTGCAGAAAGCAATCACATCCACCACTTCCGGATCCAGCCTGAACCGGGTCACCGCCTGAGGATTATACGGATTTCTTACAAGAACAAAACCTTCTTTCAAGCGGTTCAAAAACCATTTTGAGTAAAAAGCTGGAATGTCAGTTCTGTTTCCTGTGTGAAGAATCAATTCTGCCCCTCAGTTATTCCCCAAGTTTCTTCATCATTCTGTATTCTGAAAGATAAGTTCCGTCTTTCAGTCTGAGCCCGTCCGGAAGATGGCTTACAATTTCAAAACCGAACTTTTTATACAAAGCAAGAGCCCGTTCGTTTCCTTCAACCACTTCAAGAAAAAGCCGTGTAACGCCGCCAAAATCTTCCGCAGTTTTTATCATTGCTTCGAACATGCGGCTTCCAATTCCCTGGCCCCAGTAGTCTTTCAAAAGGGCAATCGCCAGAGACGCCCTGTGCCGGAGTTTGCTCTTTCCGTTAAAAGCAATTTCGCAGTTCCCGGCAATCACGCCGTCAACTTCACAGACAAGCACCATCTGATAAGGATTTTCAGAAAACTTTTTAATGTATTCTTTTTCGCCTTCAACCGAATAAGCAGAACAGTCTTCAGGCTCACGCAGAATAAAATGAGTCTCCCCGGCAGATTTCACAAGGTAATCGTAAAGTCCCTGGGCATCACTTTCCACGGCATTTCTTAAAACCGCCTTGCGCCCGTCTTTCAATGTAAATTCAATACTGCTGATTTTCATTTCTTTCTCTCTCCTGTTTATTAATTCACGTTCATGACTCAAGGTCCACAACGATATTTTTCTCTTTTGTGAATTCGATTCTGATATCCGGATTTGCCGCCTTCAGATTTTTCAATGCATCACTCTGGGTAGAAACATATTCTTCCCCGTTTGTAATGACGGCGTAGGCCGGTTTGAAAACTTCAAGAGTTTCAGGAAGGCCCGTATGCCAGGTTGCATGATGCGGAACCTTGTATAAATCGATTTTCTCGTTGATCTGCTCTGCTGCCTGGAACACCATTCTGTCGGCCAGAGGATGTGGCTGTGGAAGGTCATTCATATCGCCGCCAAGGAATACGTTCTTTCCATTTGCCTTAAAAAAAACACAGAGACTGTTTGTATTTTCACTGAAACAGATTTTGTGAAAGGTTTCCGGATTTGATTCGTCTTCATAAATCTTCCGGATTACATTTTCCGTACAGAAAAGTTTCAATTCTGTTTTTCCGAACTGAACAGACTTTACGCCTTCCACAGGAACGTAGCAGCTTTTTTCAGAAACAAGTTTCTTCATGTTCTCAAAGATTTTCATTTCAGAAGCACGGTAAGCATCATCTGCCGGAGTTCCCCAGGCAGTGGTGCAGTCCAGACCTGAATATTCCTTTAAGTACACTTTTTCAACTTTAAAGTCTTCAACCAGCCGCGGGATGCTTCCATAATGATCGCGGTGAAAATGAGTATTCAGGATAAAACTGATTCCGGTACAGCCCAGCTCCAGAAGATAATCGCGGAGCTGTTCATACTGCTCAAGGAATCCCGTATCTACCAGCGCAAAGTTGTTTCCGTCCTGAAGAACAATCATGTCGCTCCACTCAGTTTTCAGAAAATGAATCTTCATAAAGCACCCCCGTTTCTGTTTTTATGCTAATCCCACTTGTATTCGCAAATTTCGCAGTTCTTTATTCCGAAAGCCGCGTATTCTTCGTTTGTCATGTCATTGAAGTACGAATGAACTACCCTGCTGATTCCATTATGAGCCACAAGAAGGTACGTTTTTTCATCCCGTACAATTTCATCCAGAAGACTGTAAACGCGGTGACATAGCTTAAGCATGTTTTCACCGCCCTCGTAGCTGGAAACAAAACAGCGTTTGGCTTCGGTAAAAGCTTCGCTTCTTCGCGGAGAAGTTCCTTCCCACTTTCCGAAATTCTGCTCAAAAAGACGCGGTTCTTCCCGGGCCGGAACTCCAGTCAGCTCTGAAATGATCAGGGCGGTATCTTTAGCCCGGCTTAACGGTGAATACAGGATTTCGTCAAAGCGGATTCCTTCCGCCCTGATTTTTTCTGCCGCTTCCCTAGCCTGCTGCCGGCCAAAATCCGTAAGCGGACTGTCTGTAGATCCGCAGATCTTATCTTCCACGTTCCACACCGTCTGACCGTGCCGGCAATAATATAAGTGTCCCATCAGTATTTAAAGTCCATAATGTATTCTGTCATAAGGTCGGGAACACGGTAAACCAGTTCCGGCCCGCCAACAGCAGTCCTGATAATCTGAATTTCAGGATTTGTAACTGCAGATTCGTGAAGGTTTTCCCAGCCGATATCTCCGTAAACTGCGCCGTTGACAGTTGCCTGCCCAAGAATTGTCAGAACAGGAAGATTTTCCGGATAAGTAAAACGGTCTCCCCAGCCGGCAACAAAAAGCGAGTTATCAAGAATAGCGGCACTTTCATCAATTATGTTCTTTGTGCGTCCACGTCTTTTAAACATTTCCTTAAGAAGATCACGTTCAGCAAGTGAATTTCCCTGGAATACCCAGCCAACAACTTCCCAATACATATCAAGAGCACCGGAATAAACCAGAACAGGAAACAGTGAATAATCGCGGAAAGCTTCCTTCTTAATACGTCTGGAATAATCACCCCATGCGCGGCGTTTTGCATACTCCGGAGTAAAACCGTCGGCCATAATCAGAGCCTTTATTTTTTCAGGAGTTTTACGAACCATATAAGAAGCGTAAATTCCTGACTTTTCGTTAGCCAGAAGAACAACAGGCTCATTCACTCCAAGAACTGAAAGCACCTCGTTCAGTTCACTTACTATATTTTCCGTTGTTCGCGGAGAATCCGTGTCGTCAGAAAATCCGGTTCCGAAAAAGTCCGGAATAATTACATTGAATTTCGGCGAAAGTCTTTCAGCCAGAGGATACAGCGTAAGTGTTGGAAAACAGTTTTCAAAGCCACGGAGCATCAGAATCGTATCCTTTGCAGAATCATTTCCTGTTACAAGAACATTCATCTTCTTTCCGTTCACTTCAATGTAGTTTTCGTGTTCTGCTTTATAAGCGGCAAAAGCTTCCTTTACACCGGAAGAACTTCTGCGTGAAATTCCGGCAAAACAAACCAGTGCAAATACTATAATACCTGCAAATACTGAAAGTCTGACCTTCCATCTTCCTACAAACACATTCTTAAGGAACGCCTTGTTTTTTTCGGCAAGCTTCAGAATTCCTGAATCCAGTTTTTTAAGAAGCCAGGCTGCAGGAACCGAAAGAACGGTAACCGCAATTACATAGAAGAACGGATTACGGATATAGAAAATCGGATCCCTCTGGTCGGAAATGAAACTGTATCCGAATAATTCAACAAAAAGTCCGTGAATCAGATAGAACTCCAGAGTGAGGGTTCCGAAGAACGAAAGAACTTTATTTCCAAAACGGATTTTCATTGAAAGAAGAAGGAAGAACAGTACAAACAAGGCTGAAGAAAGATTCTGAAGAATAAGGATAACCCATCTGAAGAACCATTCCGGCATTTTTCCAAACCACTGTCCGTTGAATCTGAGAATCTCACTTGCACCAAAAACCACGAACATGAGCACAGTAACCAGAGGAAGAAGGAATACAAAACCCTTACGCAGAAAACCGGTTATGGCTTCTTCGTGTTCTGCAAACAGCATTCCCATAATGAAAACGTAAATTGAGTTGTACCACCAGGTTCCGAACATGAACCAGTCCAGATGCAGGGTCCAGCCGATTACACAGAGCGACATAAGAACAATGGATACTTTTACGTTTTTGCACCAGCGGAAACACAGGAAGAACAGAACGTAAATAAGCAGCTGTGTGATTACATACCAGGCATTCGGATTTGTAAGGGCACAGCCACCGATAGCCCATGGATTAAAAATTCCGGTATCGTTTGTATCCGAAACAATGCGGACTACACGGAAAATAAGGGTGGTAACCAGGAATACCAGAAGGACCGGTACAAAGCGGCGGCGGAAATAGCCTTTCATATAGTCCGGTTTCTTAATCTTGCTTTTTACAAGGCCAAAGCCCGAACAGAAAAAGAAAAATCCAACAAAGATGAACCCGATTTCAATAAAGAAATCCAGCCCATGAACAATAACCGAAGGATTGTGCCAGTAAGCACATGATTTCTGGGCCATGTGGTGAAACATGATGCAGACAGCAAAATAGCCCTGAATGGACTTGAACTGTGAAAGACCGAAGGAATCTTCATTCCACTCGCCTTTCCGGGAAACACGGGCCCCCCATACCATAAGTGCAATCAGTGCAGGATAATAAAGATAGACAAGATAATACACTTTTTTTCTCTCCTGATGTTTTTTATATCTTACTTCCAGGTTTTCCATTCATCCGGGCAGTAACCAACAGT
This sequence comes from Treponema sp., assembly GCA_045617385.1. Classification (GTDB taxonomy): domain Bacteria; phylum Spirochaetota; class Spirochaetia; order Treponematales; family Treponemataceae; genus Treponema_D. The sequence continues at coordinate 14,736 of JAZLIM010000012.1, read as the reverse complement.
TGCGGCTTCTTTTCCATTCCGCACTACAGGTTGTACCAGGAGCATTGGATTTTCCAGGATTTTTTCTTCTTTGTCAGAATCATCAAGATACGCAATGCTTGCGTAGTCTTTGCTTTTTTTATCAATAAGCATTTCGAGTGCAGCGTCGCGACCGCCGGCTTTTTTCGAAATCAGCGAAATTACGCTTTCCAGTTCACCTTTGGAAATTCCTTTTTCCTTCAGGTCAACTTTCTGGACCGGAATACGGCGTTCTGCAAAATATCTTTCTGCTTTTTTTACATCAAATGATTTGCTTGTTCCAAAAATCTGTATTCCCATTTTTTTCTCCCTATATAACTGAAAGTTTAATTATAACTCAAATTCATGCCAAACAAATAAAGTATTTCTTTGATTCCTGAAAGCCTTCTGTTAAAATCAAATCAGTATATGATTTTGGGGGACAGAATGTCAGAAAACGTAGAAACACAGCAGCGCGAACAGAAAGCCAAGTCTTTCCGCCTTCTTCAGATTGAACAGCTCATAAAAAACCTGCACTACCCGAATGTCCCGAGGCTTATGCGGGAAACAGGCCGTTCCAGAAGTACAATCATGAGGGACCTGGAAACCCTGATGAATGACTACAACGCCCCGATTGAATACGACTACTACCATAAAGGCTACCACTACACGGACGAAACTTTTTTTGTCCGCAACGTCATGGTTTCGGAAAGCGAATTCGTAGCCATTGCCGGTCTGCTTCCACTTCTGGAACGCTACAAAAATACCCCTCTGGAAGAACAGATCGAAAAAGTCTACAACTCAATCCGCCAGATGCTTCCAAACCAGATTCAGGTTCAGTCTTCCTTTGCCTCAAACGTTCAGTTCATAAGCGAAGCGGTTCCGAATATTCCCGAAGAAGTATTCTCTTCCGTTTTCCAGGCCATAAAAACCCACTGCACCATCAAATTCGGCTACCGTTCCATCAGTGCTACAGAACATACACCCCATGAAGTACAGCCTTACAAGGTGTACACACAGAAAGGTGACTGGTATCTGGTAGCCTGGTATCCAAAACGGGAAACCTTCAGCACCTTTACTCTTGCCCGCATGAAAGACGTAATGATTCTTGATGAATTTGAACCAGATCCTGATTACGAAAAGAAGGTCCACATCGACCCGAACTTTGGAATCTGGAACAACGACAATCCGCCGGAAAAGATTGAGCTTCTTTTTGACAAGGAGATCAACACCTATGTTCTTGAAAGAACCTGGCATCAGAATCAGGAATGCCGCCAGAATCCCGACGGTTCAGTCTATCTGAGCTTTACTTCGAACCAGAGCCAGGAAATACTCTTCTGGATTATGAAATTCGGGTCACAGGTAAAGGTTCTTGCGCCCGAACATCTGAAAGAAAAAGTCAGAAAAGAACTGGAAAAAGCTTCCGCTCAATATAAGTAGCACAATCTACTGTTCCGTACTGCCTTTTTTCCATTTACCCTTCAGTCTCATAAAGAACTTTACGCAGATTCCGGTGAAAAATGCAGCAATGACTGTACCTTCCCGTGTGCCAAGAATCTTTCCGTGGAAAAAAATCAGGGAAAGAACAACCGAAATGGAAACGCAGGAAACGTCAAAGATGATCTTTATTGTTCCAAAATCTCGGCCGGTTCTGTCTGAAACAGCTTTTACAAAAGCTTCTCCCGAATTCATGATTACATTCACAGAAACCGTAATTGTAACTCCCAGCCCGATAATTACAGTGCCCAGAATTACGCAGCAAAGACGGAACGGATAACCTGAAAAATCCAGAAATGACATAAGCCAGGTTCCAAAATCCGTAAAATAACCGAACAGAAACGAAAGCGGAATCTGGAGCAGCTGATACCACTGGAATCTCTTTCCCAGAACAAGAATCTGACCAAAAATCAGAACACAGTTCCAGATGATGAGCCAGTTCCCCAAGGTCAGCTTCGGAATATAAATACTCATAATGTTGGCTACAGAAGAAACCGGCGAAACCCCAAGTTCACCTTTCTTTGTAACAGCCACACCAATGCCTGTAATAAAAAGTCCGAAAATGAAGAAAAAATAATCGGATAACGGTCTTTTAAGCTTCAAAGCTATTACTCCCCGGCCATTTTTGCCATATAAGATTCAGAATACCATCAAAAAACTGTTCTGTCCAAAACCGGCCCCACAGAAACAGTTCCCACCCAACTTATCGGAAATCCCCCTTTTCCTGCGTAAAAACCACCAGAAATCCATACATTTCCGACAAGTTACGTGGTTAACGAACAAAGAAATTCCAGCCTCCGGAAACAGCATTTCTTTAACAAAACACTTTAACGAAGCACAAATCATACCGAAACTATAGTAAATCACCCGCCGCCAGGCTCAATCAGTTCATACAGTGCAGTAAAAAACTTAAGCAAAGCTGCACTTCCCTGTAAGCTCCCTATATCTGATATAACAAATTGCATAAAAACCATCTGACGAAGGAATTGAACCAGCTCCTTGACGAGTTTTTTTGTTTCAGGTTTTGATTCTGCAGCCTTTTTGAATTCTTCCAGGTAATATTCCACCATTCTTCTTGAACGCTTAAGCTCGATACAGATTTCTTCAACCGATTTTCCCTGAAGCTTAAGCTGTACAGCCTTTTTTATGTTCCGCTCTTTCAGGGCAGTTCTTGTTTCCAGGCTCTTCTGACGGGATTTTTCGCCCCAGATATCCTTCTTTTCGAATTCCTGTTTTTCTGCGGCACCGCCAAAATGCAGAAGAGTCCAGTTCACAATGCTTTTTACGGTGGAGGCTACTTCCCGTTCCCCAAGAGGTTCTGCAAAACTTTCGTTCAGGGCCGAAGCATACTGGTTCACCGCATTGTAAAAGTTCATGGCGTCTTCAGAAGTAGCACCGTTATTGAAAGTTTTCAGGACTGCATAGGCATAAAGGCGGGTCCGTTCAAAAACAGTACAGTTTCGGCCTTCGCTTTCCCGGATCCAGCTGGCGGCAGTCCTGTTTTTCTGGCCTTCCGAAGCCTTTTCCAGATTTTTTGAATCCACATATTTAAAGAAATCGCTGAAAGAATAAGTGTCATCGTGGAGAACCCGGGTATTCCAGCCGTTGAAAAAAGGATTCTTCATGATTTTCTGAACATACCGCGGGTCCGCATTCAGAAGCCGGCACATCTGGCTGTAGATTGCCTCGTACATAAGGATATTCTTGAGCTTTCCGTTCTCTGTACGGCACACAAAATCTTCTTCAGAAAGCAGGTAAACCAGGTGAGCGTGATTGTTTTCCGGGTTGATAACCAGTATATTTGGAAGCGGAACATCAAGATATTTCCAGTCGTAAAGACTGATTGGATTGTCCACGTCAAAAACCATGATTTTGGTGACGTTGGTATGATTGATCTGGATATAGCGACGGCGTACGCCGGTAGTCTTTGCTTCGGTATGAAGCCCGAATTTCAGGTCATTCGATACCAGCATTTCGCGAGGAAGCCGTTTGTAAATTTCTCTTGCAGAATCGGGGTTTTCCCGTTCAAAGTCAGAGACAATGAACTCGGAACCCGGAACCCACTGACTCTGGTCCGCAAGAACTTTTTGATTTGCCAATTTTCCCACCCATGGCTTGCGGGGCACCCACTTAAGGGCATTTTCCCCTTTTTATTCCCATGATTAGTATAGGTGAGAGGATTCGAATTCAGAATATTGGAATTTGATTCACAAACCACCGGATTCCGGCTGTCTTTGACAGTTATTTCTTTGTATTATAAGAAATTAACGTTTAAAAGCCCCACGTGATTTGTCGGAAATGCCACGTTACTTGTGTTTAAAGCCACGTGATTTGTCGGTTTTCTCACCCAATTTGTCGCAGTTTTTATGGGGTTTCCCACCCAATTTATCGCTTTTTCCCCGGAAAATATCGGACGCCCGGTGTGTTTTTTCCGACAAATCAGGTTGCTGCGCCTGGTTTTCACCCGAAATACAGAGGGGACAGACCCCTCTTTTGTTTCTGCGGCCCATTCTCTCGGTTCTGCAGGCTGGAACTGCCTTAGGGGTCTGTCCCCTCTTACCTTTCTCCGGCGGTTTCCGGCCTTATCAGCCACGTAATTTGTCGGTTATTAACGAATTCTGCTTCGAATTCTGTTAACGCTTCTGAAATAGTATGAATTTTGTTAACTTTCCCACGGTGAATATCGTTTTTGCCACGTAACTTGTCGGTTTTGCAACGCAACTTATCGGAATTCGGTATTCGCTCCTGAATTTCACCTGATTTTTCGGCAGTAGAAACCGTCAAATTCCGTGGTTTCTATTCTGAGCATGTACAGTTAACTATACGAATTCCGGGCGGAAAATTGTCTTGCCACCTAACTTGTCGGTTAGGCACGAATTCTATGCCTGAGGCCACATAAATTGTCGGATTTCTCCCCTCCCCTTCCGGGACATAAAAAAACCGGACTTTCAGAAGTCCGGTTTTACAAACGACATTTTATGTGGGAATTTACTTTCTGCGGGTATCCAGAAGCTTCACGCCCATTTTCTGGAAATATTTCAAAGACTCACCAAGCATTTCAACCTTCAGCTTGCCGTTGGCAATCCAGTAAGCAATGGAATCATCACTGTGGGCACCAACAATTGAAAGGTGAACGTTCTTTCCGCCGTCTTTTTCGTGGATGTCTCCTATAATTACGTCGGTGATCTTTTCCTTGATGTCGCGTTTCGGATTATTTGCCTTTGTGTAGTCCGGAAGATTCAGATAGCTGTGAATGTCCCTTAAGTCTACGTAGAAACAGCCGTTCTGGCAGATATCCTGAACTTTGTTTACGGCAAGCCCGTAAATATACATCATAAGGTCAGCTGCCGATTCAGTAAGTTTGTAGTAGATGTTAGGAAGAATACTGATATTCGGAAGCAGGTATTCATAGTTAATGTTACGGTCAAATTTGATTACCAGAGTTCCGGAGCCGCGTACAATACCTGTCTTGAAAATCTGGATACCTGTCAGGTCCAGCTTGTCTTTTACCAGGTTACCTTTCTTGCGCTGCCCTTCTTCCACATATTCAACGGTTCCCGAAATCTTGATGTCATTCAGGTTTGTTGCAGTCTTCAGGGCAACACGGGCTGTATCAGAATTCGAATACATTCCCAGCGAAACCAGCTCATCGGTAGTGAGTTCAACGGTAACGTCGTCAAAAAGATCATTGCTGTACTGTTTTTCTCCGAACTTTTTCATTGCCCGGACAAAGACCTTCTTTGTAGCAGAGTTTCTTTTTTTGAATGAAACGGCAAAGTTGTCAAAACTTACGTTTACTTTTCCAAGCTTTGTTTCGGAAGAAAGAACCACAGACTGGTTCTTTTCAACAACCGAAAGCTGGCGGTTTATGTCACTTTTGTCTGTAAGGCGGGCTATGTTCTGGCCCGCATTCAGTCCGTCATAAATCAGCTTGGTAACGTCTCCCATAGGGATTACGTCGATATTGTCGGATGTTGAAGTTTCTTCCGCACTTATGCTTCCAAGTTTTGTCTGTTCTTCAGACGGAAGCAAGATATCTTCTGCTGCCATTATCTGGCCCCCTCTTCCAGCAAGTCTTTTTTATTCTGTAAAAGCATTATGAAAGAAAATGAGTTGTTTATAACTCTGTTAGTTTCGTTTCTGAGGAATTCACGGAATTCTGCCACTTTTACTTTTTCAGGCGAAAAGTCTCCGCGGGAAACATTTTCACCGCCAATTATATGGAATACTTTCTGCCCTTCCCCTACCCTTTCCGGACCAAGCTTTGCAAAAAAATCAGCAGTTGATCGGTTCAGCTTTTCCATAAGGCTGTAGAGTTCTTCTGTATTATACAGCATACAATTCAATCCCGTGATATTAAAATGAGCCAGAACGTGCTTTATGTACACGTTTGAAGCTTCTATAAAACTCACGGCATCGAACATCATTTCGTAAGTTTCTTTTGTTCTGCCTTCAAGCTTTTCGAGTTTCGGACAGTTCCTGTAAACAGTATCCAGAACCGAAGCCGGTGTTTCAGAATCATTATCGCAGACTTCGTAAATCAGGACTTTGTCCATCATGGTCTGGATTGCGTTATATGAAGCATAGAACTTGAAGGTAGTCTGACGCGAAAAATTGTAGATATTCAGGATATTGCCGCAGACAAGCTCATAAAGGCGGAAATGTGCAAGTTCTTCCTGAGACTGCAGTTCCATCGCCATAAGAGAAATCTGTTTGTCTGTAGCAATCAGTTCCTTCCCCTGCACCTGGTTCCTGAGCTTTTCTACAAGAACAAGCCCAAGCTCTTCACCGGTACGGCCAGGATCCCTGATTATCTGTCTTAATGTACGCGCCATAAGTCAGGATTCCGTTCAGTTCCAGCCTTAAAGTTTATTCAGGGCATTTTCACGGATACCCGATTCTGAGATTTCAAGCTTTCCGAGTTTTACTTCATTCACGATGTAGTCAAGGCACATGCGGATAGCACGTGAAAGACTGATTCCGCGGGCTCCGAAGAACTTGCGGTATTCATCGTAAAGACCTTCAGAAATTCTGAAGTTCACAAGCTTCTGTGTTTTTACAGCTTCTTCCTGAGCTTCAACCTTCCTGTTTTTTTCTTCTGCGTGAGTACCGATTGTTGAGAGTGCTGCACCCAGTTCATCGTTTGCATCGCTCAGGTTAAGTTCAAGTTTTTGTTTGGTTGCCATTTGTATATCCTTTATAAAGAAAGTAAATAAACTTTATTTACTTTCTGCTTTATGTACGTAATTTAAAAATCTTTACTACTCTTCCATCAGTTTGTTTGCAATGTTTTCCAGACATTCACGGGTTTCTTTCTTGATCTTCAGAGTCTGCACTGCCTGGCGCAGACGGCGTGAAGTTTCAAAAGCTTCATCATGAGGGAAAATCACTTTTTCAAGAGGCATCTTGTCGATGCTCGGAAGAAGTTCATTCTGGTTCTTGCGGCTCTTGTTCTGGTCATTGAAGATGATTGTTTTCAGGAAAGGCTTTTCTTCTCCGTCTTTCAGTTTATTCAGAAGCTTATAGAAGTCTGTAAAACCGGTGATGGAATCGGCATCGATTTTTAAAACCGGAATGATTTCGTCACAGGCGGCAATTGTCAGCTGGTTCAGAACTGTATAGCTTGGAGGCATGTCAAAAAGAACATAGTCCAGGTTCAGCTGGGCCAGAGTTGAAATCAGTTTTTTGAAGACTTTCTGGCTTGCAACATCGGCACCGGCTTTTACAGACCAGGCATCAATGCGTCCGTGATCGGAAAGCTTTTTTGTAGGAATGATGTAAAGGTTCTTGTAGATTGTCTTAACAATGGCCTGGCGGAGAACGGCATCCTTGTCTTTTTCTTCAAACAGGTAATCTGCAAATTCCTTTGAAACTTTGTCTTCGGTAAGAAAGCGGGCAGTAAGATGGGCCTGTGAATCGGTATCGATAAGAAGAACTTTTTTCCCGCGCATTACAAGTTCTGCACCGATAGCGGCTGTCATTGTGGTTTTTCCGACACCGCCTTTGTGGTTATAAAAACAGATTGTTTTCATATTAATTATGAATCCTCCCGAATTCATATTATCCACATTTTTCCTGAATTTGCAAATTTGTAAAGCAAATAAAACACTAATAAATCACTTTGTCTTACTTGTGTAAATACTTTGTAAAGCATTTGTAAATCTTGTAAAGAATAACTAAATACAAAGTAAAGCAAATTTGAACAGGCCTCCAGGATTCATTTTAAGGGGGGTATCTGCACCGGGTAGTCATATTTCACTATCCGTAAAAAAGGCCTCTCAGAACGCTTCTGAGAGGCCTTTCCCAAAGGTGCAGGAATCCGTGGTTTATACCAGGAAAGCTGCTGGTTCCTACACGCTGAACGTTCCGATCTGACCACTGACGCGCTGGATGGAGCCGTCAACGTCGTGGGAGATGTCCTTGAGAAGTTCTCCGCCTTCCCTGATCTTGTTCAGGTCAGACTTCATCTCATCGACAGAAGTCTTGGATTTCTCTGTTACTGACGAAAGCGTCTCGACGATGCTGATGATCCTGTCAGTGTAATCAGACATTGTTGAGGATGCGTCCTGTACATGGCTTGATGAGCTTTCCATACGTGAGAGACATGCGCTTACAGTTCCGGATGATGACTGCTGCACGTCCATGGCTTCCTTGATGGATCTGATTGAGGCGCCGGTCTCTGTGATGTGCTGGAGGACGTCCCGGAACACTGAGATCGAGGTATCGCTTGAACCAACTACAGACTGGATCGAATCACGGATCCTTACCAGCTGGTCGCCGATTTTCTTTGATTCCTCAGTAGAAGTTTCCGAAAGCTTGCGGATTTCATCGGCAACGACAGAGAATCCTTTTCCTGCTTCTCCTGCATGGGCGGCCTCGATGGCGGCATTCATGGCAAGAAGGTTTGTCTGTTCCGCGATGGCGGCAATGGCCTCGTTGGCCTCGGAAAGCATCTGTGAGTCATTCTCAATTACCTTGATTTTCTCGTTCACTTCATTCTGTGTCTGGCTTCCTTTCTGGGTGATCGAGATGAGCTCATTGAAGGCTTCGCTCATGTTGCCCACAAGGCTGTTCACAGACTGAATGTTCTGGAGCATCTGGTCGATCGTTGTTGAGGATTCTGAGACCGCAAGGTTCTGGCTCTCTACAAGGGCAGAAAGCTCGTTCATGGTTCCGCGGATCGATGAGATGGATGCTACCGTCTCCTCGACGCTCCTGAACTGGTGGTCGATCTGTTCCTGAACCTGGTTGATGTCATTGGAGATGCTCACTACGTTGTCCAGGGTAGACGACGTGACTTCGGAAAGGCTCTTTCCGGCGTCCGTGAGGACGTTCTCCGACTCCTTCATGTTTCCGACGATGTCCCTGAGCTTTGCGATGAATCCGTTGAAGGCACCTACAAGCTGGCCAATCTCATCAGTTGATTTTGCAGGAATGGTCTTGCTCAGGTCGGCGTTGCCATCCGCGATGGACTTTCCGTATTCATCGATATGCCTGAGGACCTTGTTGAGGCGCTTGATTATGCTCTGGATGAACAGGGTGAAGACAGCCAGGAACACCAGGACCATGAGGAACATTCCTCCAGCGAGCTTCATGGCGTCTCCATAGCTGAATTCCGATTTCGGATAGAAGAGAAGGATGTTCCAGTTGATTGACGGAATCGGAGTGATCATGTAGTTGCCGCCGGCACCCTCGACGAAAGTGGTGTCCGTCCTGCTGATCCTGTTGAAGTCAACCTCCGGGAATACTCCGGAAATATCCGTCTTGGCCTCAACCTGATTCTGGTCTAGGGAACCTGTGATCTCCAGCGCGTCGTTGAAGAAGTACATGGCACCGGCATCAGGAGCATTCTTGAAGTTCTCGGAAATGAAGTCCGAGAGAGGGATTCCCGTTCCCGCGATACCGATGGCTTTGCCTGCCTTGTTGCGTACTACGGCGTTGACCCACATGAAGGTCTTTCCAAGGTCAGGGTTATAGTTGATGTTGAAGTTGTAGACAGGAGTCTCGTTCAAGGTCATGTTGTACCAGTACTGGGCAGGATCATCAGGATCCAGGACGTACACCATGTTCATGTCCGAATAGAATTCCCTGTCCGTGGTGTTGATCCAGAAGATGCTCTTGCTGCGGAAAGAATTCATGTAGCTGGAATATTCTTCCATGGCGGCATCCCTGTAATCTGGATCCTCCGGATTTTCCATGAACTTAACGATGGTAGGGGAATTGACCATCTGGAGGGAGATCTGGATCTCGCTGTTCAGGCTGTTCTGAAATTCCAGTTTCTGTCTTATGGAATTTGTCTCAAGGAAAGTCCTTGAAGCTTCCGTGAAATTTTTCTTTACGAGAACCTTTACCGCAGCACCGATGAAGACCAGTGTGGTAAGGATACAGATACCGGAAAAGATATAGACCTTTTCTTTCAGTTTCATTTCTTTACTCCTGTCATTATGAGTTTCACTTTAATTTTATCATGATTCCCCGGCAAAATGAAATTTTTAAGAAATCCCGGATTTTCAAAAAAATTTGAGCGGAATGAATTTCGGAAATCCGGGAATTCATTCCGTGTAAAGCAAGTAAATATCTTATAAAGCATTTTATATTTATTCTTGTATATCTTGTGTCTTTATTTTGTAAATATCGTATAGTTTATGTATATATATAATAAATACATTTTGCTTTACATTTCAAACATGGGCCTAGAATTCATTCTGACGCGTTCTGCAGGGTAGGGGAGTGTAATTTCACTACCGGAGTAAAAGACCCCTTAAAAACGCGTTTTTCAGTAACCCATTTTCCTGAGCCTGGATGAGTCGTTCAGGAGGGTCTTGTCATCCCCAAGCTTCTGAAGACCTTCATCTATGATCACGCGGGCTGCTTCATAATTCTTTGAATTTACCTGCACAGCCGCCAGATTATGATAGCGGTTGGATTCCATTTTCTTTACCTGATTTCTGAAAGAATTGAGCGTATCTTCCGGAAGCCATTTCATCACAATACCGGAAGAAAGATACTCAAGAGCTTTTTCATAACCGGAAGCTTCGTAGATTCCGGCCATCTGAGCCTGAACTGTATTTCTGAAATCTGTAACAAGAATTCTGTTCTGACCGTATTTTTCCATTCCTTCCTGAAGGATTTTCAGGGCATTCTTATAGTCCCGGTGGTTATACGGAATCACAAAACGGTTGTGAATTCCCGCACATTCCATGTCGGTAAAGTTGTCGGTTATACGGCTCAATTCCTTTTCAGAAAGATATTTCCGGATGAAATCAAGACGGGAATTCTCAAGAGCAGAATCATACCCGTTCAGGTCATAGTCCCGGTTCAGAAGATTTGTGAATGTGGTCTTCATTAAATCACGGGCTTTCTGTTCCCCAAGAAGTTCCTTCTGCTCTTCAAGAAATTCACAGGCTGAATGGTAATCAAGACTGTCTTCGAACTGCCACACTTTCTGCTTAATGAGTCCTTCCGTATTAGTCTGTCCGTTCTTTGAAAAACCATATTTTCGGTAAGTTTCCCTGGCAAAGGCAATTCCTTCATCAAGGGCTTTTGCAGATGAATAATCGGCGATTATGTTTGCAGCTGTATTCTGAACCAGGTCCAGGCTCTGAGGGAAAGCTCCGAGACGGGCAAAGCACTGCTCTGCAAGAGGGTAGGGGAGGGCATGGTTTCCCTTTTTCTGAAGGTCTGAAATGCGGTTCTGGTAAATCATGAGAACGGCAGTTCTGTCGGAAACCGCTTTCTTTCCGCCGTAATACTTTGCCGGAACCACAAAGTACTGGTCCGGAATTTCAGATTCCTTTTTTGTTCCTGGGTTAAACCCGTAGGGATTTGTTGTCTCCACCCTGATTGTCTTATCGGCAGGCCTTACTTCACAGAAAGCATGATGGGGAGTCTGAACAGCAGTACACGGCACGCCTGCAATCTTCATAAGATAAAGATACATGATGGTGGATGAAACACAGTTGTAAGTTCCGTCATCAAAAACTCCGGAAATGGTAGTCTGCCCGGATTCATAGCGGACAAGAAGATTTTCGTAAAGGAAATCCAGTGCTTTTTCTGCAGCTTCCATAGAATCACTTTCTTCTATAAGTGACAGGAAATTTTCTTTCAGTCCGGAAATGCGGGTGATATAGCTTCCGGTTTCAGACTCCTCAATTCCCGAAGCCACCAGAGCTTCTAAAATCAGTTCTTCGGCAGAAAGTTCACCCGAAAGAGTCTCTCCGGCGGAAAGTGAAAACATGAAAAAAACGCAGAGAAAGGAAATACAGAGTCGTCTGAAATACATGGTTCAAGTATAACGCAAAAAAAGCATTACAAAAGCCGGAATTTCGATAATCTCCAAAATCTTTATTTTTTTTGAAAAAAAAAGTGGAGAATTCCATTTTGTGTGTTATATTATATATATGGATTGAGTTGCGTTACGACGCAGCCCGAACCAAATAAAATTTAGAGGTGATTAAAATGAGCACAAGAAAAGACGCACGCATGGTTAAATTTGAAATAAAAAGAAACAACGAAAAGGTAGTGATTTGGGCAGAAGTTCCAAAACGCGCATTTACAGAAGGAAAGGCTAAGGAAGGCAACTACGTTGCATTCGACAGTGATGAATACTGGAAGATTCTTTCTGCAAAACGCCTCAGCGTTTTCAACAAACCAGCTGCTGACGCAAAAATCTACAGCAACGTTACTTTCAAAGAAAGCGAAAAATAATCCGTAATCTACGGTAGAAAAAGGTCCCTGGAAAACAGGGACTTTTTTGTTTTTATGATACCTTGACCAAATCATGAACCGGTCATAAATTTTTTCATAAGGGAGTCAAAAAATGGTTTTCGTCATCAATCTGAAAGGAATCGGAATATTCATCCTCATAATGATAATCTGGGGCTTGATCGCATTCAACACACCGAAAGCAAGGAAAAAGGAAGCGGAAGCCTATGCTCAGGCAGAGGCTAAAAAAATTGAAAAGCAGCAGGAAGAAATGAACAGATTCCGCCCGGTTTCCTTCAAGGGCTACCGCTGTGACGGACAGATCGCAGCCCTGGACATAAAGCTGCAGGATGAGACCACCCTGAGGATGGGAACTGTGGGCAGCACGAAATACTGGGACTACAAGGTTGAGAGACTTGTTTACTGTGGTGAAGAAAACGTTCCTTATGCATTCTGCCTGAGGCTTACGGGAAAAGACGGAAAAGAAATGAGCATGCTCTTCCACCGGGAAAGGAAGCTCTTCCACACCGAAGATACTGCTGTCTTCAGGACTGTGGAAAGCGACAGCATTACGGAAATAAGAAAAGCCGTGAGCCTTTCCGGAGACGAAGCCTTCGGAATTGATTTCGGAAAGACCGCAGACGATCTTTTCAGAACTCTTGCACTGAAATAAAATCGGAACAGAAATATGAATACAGAACGCCTGGTAACTGAACGCCTCATAAAGGAAAACAGGACAATCACCTTCATGGAAAGCTGTACTTCGGGACTGCTCGCTTCCATGTTCACAGATACGGAAGGTGCTTCTTCAGTTTTCAGGGGAAGCCTTGTGACCTATTCCAACGAAGAAAAAATCAGGGCAGGAGTTCCGGAAGAAATCATAAACCGCTTCGGGGTCTATTCTGCAGAATGTGCCCGGGCCATGGCAGAGACCGCAAGAAAGATTTACGGAACTGACATAGCCGTAGGAATCACGGGCACCGCGGGAAATCCGGATCCGGCAAATCCAGGCTCAGTCCTGGGCGAAGCCTTTTACTGCGTCTGCATAGGAAGCGAAGCTTTCGATTTCCACATCCGGAAAAACGTAAATGATATGACCAGAGCTGAAATCAAGCAGTTCTATGCCGATTCTGTCTACGATTCCATATATCAACTTGTTTTTAAAAAATCCTGAAACCTGTGGTAATATGTTCTTCTATGAAGAAAGCATTACTTGCCACTATGGCTACAATCATCGGACTTTCAATTCTTGCATGTCCTGTCCTTTATTTTCTGGTTGGACCAGCCCTTGATGCTGTCCAGATTTCAACACTCAAGATTCTTTTGACCGTCTGCGGATGCAGTGCACTTTACTGTTTTGTTGTTGGGGAACTTTCAAAAAACAACAGCCAGATGGACAAACTCTGGAGCATTCTTCCGGAAATCTACCTCTGGATTGTTGCCGTTCAGGGCGGAATGAAACCGCGCCTCATAATTATGGCTGTAATCGGAACAATATGGGGTGCCCGTCTTACTTACAACTTTGCAAAGAAAGGCGCTTATTCCATCAAATTCTGGGCAGGGGAAGAAGACTACCGCTGGGTGCTTCTGCGCCAGAGAAAGGAATTCCAGCCTCACTGGAAATGGATGATTTTCAACTTCTTCTTTATTTCAATTTATCAGAATGTGCTTATACTTCTTACTACATTCCCGGCTCTGGTTGCCATGAATTCAGAAGTACCGTTCAACTGGGTTGATGTTGCAGCCATTGTGATCATGGCAGGTGCCGTTCTTTACGAAGCCATTGCCGACGAACAGCAGTGGAAATTCCAGTCAAAGAAATATGAACTTCTTGGTCAGGGAAAGAAACTTGAAGAACTGCCTTATCCATACAATAAGGGCTTCAATACCTGCGGACTGTGGAAGGTAAGCCGCCATCCGAATTACCTTGGGGAACAGTCTACATGGGTTGGCTGCTACATTTTCAGCGTGGCTGCCGGAATCGGAATTTTCAACTGGAGCGTAATCGGAGCACTGCTTCTGATCGTTCTTTTCATAGGAAGCTCTACAGTTGGTGAAGGTATTACCCGCAGTAAATATCCGGAATACGAAGAATACATCAAAACCGTTTCCAGATACTTCCCGGGAAGAAAATACAAGAAATAATTCCTTCGAAACAAAAAAGGGACACTCCAAACTGAAGTGTCCCCAGGCAAATTATAAATTCAGAAACTAGTCTGAAAATAATGCTGTACTAAGGTAGCGGTCTCCGTTGTCCGGTAAGAGAGCTACGATTACTTTTCCTTTGTTTTCAGGACGTTCTGCAAGGATCTTGGCGCCTTTAAGGGCAGCACCGCTTGAAATACCTACCAGAACTCCTTCGCTGTGAGCAAAGGCACGGCCTTCTGTGAAGGCGTCTTCATTTTCGATTGCAAGTACTTCATCGTAAATTGAAGTATCAAGTGTTTCAGGAACGAAGCCTGCTCCGATTCCCTGGATTTTATGTGCACCTGCAGTTCCTTTTGAAAGAACAGGTGAAGTTGCAGGTTCAACAGCAAC
>JAZLIM010000011.1:0-32401 GCA_045617385.1 Treponema sp. | reverse complement strand
TCTGAATCTGTTTTGAATATTGCGATTTCTTTTTCCATTTCTCACCTATTTTGTCTTATGGAGTTCCTTCACCACATCCTTAATCAAATCAACAGCCATTTCCAGCTGGTCTATACAATCCTGAGCACTTTCGATTGGGTCTGGTAAATCTTCGTAGTCGAGAATGCTTTCGTCGCGGATAAGGCCAAGGTCAAGGCTGTTTCCTTTTTCTGCAATCTGCGCTCGGGTAAAACAGTTCCAGCGTTCGTCCTGAACTTTTGTGCGGTCTGGAGCGGTAAAGGCTTTTACAAAGGCATCAAAATGTTCTTTTTTAAGGGGATTTGTTTTTCCAAAACTTGGCATGTTTGTGCGAAGATCGTAGAACCAAACCTGTTTTGTGCTGTCTTTATCCTGTGGCTCGCGAGTAAAGAAAAGTACATTTGTTTTTACGCCCTGAGCATAAAAGATTCCTGTTGGAAGGCGGAGTACTGTATGAAGATTACATTTGTTCATCAAGTCTACGCGGATTTTTTCTCCATCGCCGTCGGCAAAAAGTACGTTATCTGGAAGAACTACTGCAGAACGGGCTTTTCCATTGGCTTTTAATGAACGGTAAATGTGCTGCAAAAAGTTCAGCTGTTTGTTGCTTGTTGTGAATGTAAGGTCTGTACGGACTGCACGTTCTCCACCTTTTTTTGTTCCAAATGGCGGATTTGTAAGAACTACATCGTAACCTTTCATTTCCATTCCGATTGAACTTAATGTATCGCCAAGAGTGATTTTTCCGTTGATGTCGTGGAGATAAGCGTTCATCAATGCAAGGCGGTGAGTATCGTGTACAAGTTCTGTTCCTGTAAAAGCTTGTTTATCTTCAAATTCCTGCTGCTCTGTTGTACAGTGAATAAGCCCTTCATTCTGATCAAGAACATATTTGTGGGCGGCAATCATAAATCCGAATGTACCGCATGCAGGGTCATTACATTTTTCGCCAAGCTGTGGTTTTGTAAGTTCTGTCATTACATCAATTAAAACACGAGGAATAAAATACTGACCTGCACCACTCTTTTTTTCTGTGGCATTTTTTTCAAGCAATCCTTCGTAAAGGTCACCAAGTCCTTCATCTTTTGCGCTGAACCAATCCAATGCATCAATTGACTTTATGATTTTTTCAAGATTTTTTGGTTCATCAATACTTGTCTGGCTGCCTGCATAAATTTCCAGAACACGACCGGTAGTTTTTGTTCCAAGATGATCCAGAAGTTCCTTGTAAAAAGTTTTGAGGGCAATTCCGTCTTTTGCTACAAGTTTTGCCCATCTATACTGTTCGGGAATCTGGTTTTCTGCCCCTGGAATTTCCGAACACATTTTTAAGAAAAGAATATATGTTAATTCGTTCAAGTAATTCTGATATGTAATCCCATCATCGCGAAGAACATTACAGAGATTCCAAAGTTTTGCTACGATTTCTTGTGTGGTCATTTACTCTTCTCCTTGCTTTGTGTCTTTCCCAAGAAACTCTGAGTAGTTTTCAGGTGTAATTGTAATAATTTGTGCATCCGGGTAACGGTTTGTAAATGCCTTTGTTACCCGTGATTTTTTATCTATATTCCATTTAAACTCATAAGCAGTAATTTTGTTTGCCTGTGTTTCTATATAATCAACTTCCATTTGGTCTGTTGTCCGCCAGAAATATGAAAAGGTGTCTGCAGAAGCATAAATATTCTTTTTCAAGCGTTCAGAAATAAGATAATTTTCCCAAAGGATACCTACATCATTTCTTGCTGGGATAGGAGAAAAATCTTTTATAATTGAGTTTCTGATTCCGTTATCCCAAAAATAATATTTACAGGATTTCTTCAGTTCATTCCTTTGATTTGTAGAATATGAAGTAAGCGGGAAAATGATGAAAGCCTGTTCCAGAATCTTTAAATATGACGATACAAGTGTTCTTGAGACGCCAAGCAAAGAGGAAAGTTCGTTCTCCGAAACCTGGCTTCCGCACTGTAATGCCAAAGCCTTTAATAATTTTTCCAGAAGATGAGGTTTCCTTATTCCTTCGTACTGCAGAATATCTCTGTAGAGGTAACTGTCGCTTATAAGCTTTAATATTTCTTTTGAGTCTTCCTGTGTTGTTACTACTTCCGGATATGAACCATAAATAAGGCGCATCTCAAGGTTTTTCATCTCGTCCAGGAAACCATAGTGATTTGAAAGTTCTTCATAAGCCAGAGGAAATAATTTGTATTCATATTTTCTTCCAGTTAATGGCTCTTCTGTGTCGTTGGCGAGTTTAAATGAACTGGAGCCTGTTATGAATACCTGAATGTCGTCTCTGGAATCAACAAGGAGCTTTACAGCTTTTCCAAGATTGTTGATTTTCTGTCCTTCATCTATGAAAATTGACTTCTTGTTTCCCAGAATTTGATTCCAACGGGATACTGTTACCGTTTCAAAAAGAGATGCATCCATATCATCATCTCCGTTTAATAAAACAGGATCCAGTTCAAGTTCTGAAATGAGAGTTTTAATAAGAGTTGTTTTTCCACTTTGTCTTGGGCCGTAAATTACAATTACTTTGCCCTTCCAAAGTCTGTTTTTTATAGTTTTAGCTATATTTCTTTGAATCTTTGACATATTTGTATTATTAATCTAGTCTGTTGAAAAGTCAATAATTTGCTTTTACGAATACCGAAAATATAGCTAAAATTGTATTTACATATTCTAACTGGCGATAGCATCTTCATACAAATAAATATTCAATTCATTGATTAACGCTTTAAGTTGGAAGTTGAAGTCTTTATTTATTCGTTTAAAACCACCTTTATTACGGAAAATCACTTCTGTATCGAATACTGTTTCGTCAATTATATTTTCTTGAAGAAGATTCTTTTCTATGGTCGAAAGCCATCCCAGTTCAACAGGGGAAAAGTTATGTGTAGTTTTCAACTTTGCAACAGCTCTTTTTATTCTTTCTTCATGATTTAACAGTGGTGAACCAACTGCACAGTTTCTGATTACACTGATAATATCTGCTACATAATCTGTATTTTTGGTTTTACTTATAGCTGTATTAAGACTGTTCAAATCATACCCTTCATTTGCAAGAATAACTGCAAGATTTTTAAGGGAATCTCGTGTTAAATCTGCTGGGCGCGTACAAACGATTTTTAGAGCTTCAATTTTATCCCGGTTTTCGTTTATGTAAGCAGTGAATTCATCAATATAATCTTCCGGGCGTTTTAAGTTATGTTTTCCATAACCTCGTTCAATTTCAAGGTCGCCATCAGGTTTTTTATCAATAATGATCGGACGAATTTCGTTTTTATCATCTTGAAGCATTTCAAAAATCTTGTAATCTGAAATAATTTTCTTTTTTGCTTCGAGTGGAGAAAGTTCTTCTATTGATTTTAAATAATCATCAATTGAATCTTCTTTTGTAAGCACCTTAAAATTACTGATAGCTTCAGAAGTAAGTGCATTTTTCTTTCGTTGAACTTTTGCAATTAACTGTTCAATCTGATACTGAATTACTTTTGGCTCTGTATCAGGAGTTTCTTTCATTGCGTCTATAAGTTCTGTCATTTTAATTTTTGGCTTTTGAACTACAGGCTGCATGTCAATTTTATCTTTGATATTGTCATAAACTCCTGCGGGGTCATACACATTAAAATGAGTTTTATTGATATCCGGGCAACGGCGGGTAGCACGGCCCATCATCTGTTCAAAAAGAATACGGGACTTAATACACCGCATAAATACAAGATTTGTAATGGAAGGAACATCAATTCCTGTTGTAAGTAAATCTACTGTAACGACTGTACTTGGGTATGATTCATTTTTGAATTTCTTAATCAGATCTTCAATTTTCTTTTGATTTCCGCCACCGGCAGAGCCTGTTATTTTCATGACGGCTTCTTCCGGAATCTGCTGTTCCTGACACTGCTTTTTAAGGATATCAACAATCATATCTGCATGGTCATCATTTACCGCAAAAATCAGAGTTTTGCCCATTGTGTCTGGAAGGTCAAAAGTTAAAAATCCTTTACCATAAAGTTCTGAAAATACCAGTTCATTAAATGGTCGGGTAATGATGTTGCGATTGAACTTTTCTATATCATAATCGACTTCATCTGGAAGTACCTGTGAATCTGTAATTATTGTTCTATTATTTGGATCATATTTATCTACAAATTCGCCAGGTTCAAAATGGATTCCGTTACGACTTTTATTTGTTGAAACAATAAAAGGAACATCATGGTCGCAAAGGTATCCTTCATAAACTGCGCGGCGATAGGAATATGTGTATATTGGATCGCCAAGAATTTCTTTAGTCTGTAATGCTGGAGTTGCTGTAAATCCGATTTTTGTGGCATCAAAATATTCAATAATATTTCTATACTTACTCTGATAATCCAACTGGTCTCGGAAAACAATTTCTTCATCAGTCATTTCCTTATCAAGAATATAACCGCGGTGTGCTTCATCAATGATAACTAGATCAAAATCATTAACAGCTGGCATAGGACCATCATCATTATAAAGAACCCGCTGAACCATACCTTGAACCGTTGAAATTTGAAGTTTTGTTTCCTTATCAATTATTTTTTCATCAAGATTTTTAATGTTGTAAATGTCTGTAAGTGGCTGCAACTGATCCAGTTTTACTTCACTGAATACATCAAAAGCCTGTTTACCAAGGGAATTACGGTCTACAAGAAGAAGGATTCTTTTAAATCGGCCAGATTTTAAAAAACGATAAATAAGAGCAAGGAATGTTCGTGTTTTACCAGTACCTGTTGCCATTGCAAGAAGGATTTCTTTTCTGCCTTCTGCAAGTGCTTTATCTACCGCATGAACTGCTTCTATCTGATATGGCCGTAAATTCAAGCCGTCTTTATTAGTAAGATCTGCATCATCATCAATCTGCTCAAATTTTTGTTTGATTTCTTCTTCATTTCGAGACAATAATTCTTCAATACCTATTGGACTCATCCACCCCTGCAATGCACGGGGAGCTTCTGTCGGTCTTCTGAAATCAATGAACCAGATCCCGGATTTTGTTTCCAGTTGTTTTAGATAAGGGCGTCCGTTTGTTGCAAAGGCAAAAGGAACTTTATATTTTCCCCACTGCCCTTGTACATAATCTGCATCAGAATCTTTTATAAGTTCTGCATATTCCTTACATTGTCCGTCAATTACGCATGGAATATCTTTGTGCTGGGCTTTTGCTTCAATTACACCAACAAGTTTTTCACCAATAAAAAGTGCATAATCTGCATAACCGTGATTGTAAACTTTAGAATCTGTCTGCCACTCGGCAATGGCCATGTTATGCCCTTTTTTAGGCTCTGTTCCATTCAGTTTTTGATTCAGGACATATGTATCACATTCCCAACCAACTTTGCGTAGCTGTTCATCAATAAGTTCCCGGGTTTCTGCTTCTGTAAGTGGACGAGAACGGTTTGCTTTGTATGAACGATTTTTACGTTCTGAGAGCTGGATCTTTGGAGTTCTTTGCGCTTCTTTACCGGCTTGCGTTATCAGGTAATCTTCATTTTCGTCTTCCAGTTTCTGTTCAGGACTTAATTCAACTCGATCTTTAATTTGGATTATGAATTTCTTTTTTGCGAGTTCATTCAGTTTCTCAGGGGCAACATATTCTTTATATTCAGGATTTTTGCTGGCCCCATAAGTCCCTGCAAACCAAAGACAAATACTATAGGAAATAGGAAGCAGCTCTTTAACCAATACAGAAGAGTTTAAATCTTCATGAACTGCTTCGTTCCCAATTTTTCTAAGTTTTGTAAATGACCTGGCAAGGAGTGAATTGATGATGCCATAATCCTGTAATGTATTAATTCTGGATAGCTGAGATACATCACTGATATTTCCGGTTGGACAAGATATGTTATCGTATTGATAAATAAGAGTTGTAACTGTTTCTCCAATTTTACGTATTTTATATAGTGCCGCGTTTGGATCAGTTTCACAGTAAGATTCTGCAAGTTTCCCTAATTTTGCTAATGCTGGAAATTCTTTCTCAAAATAATCAAATGACGATGGCATAACTTTTTTTCCCTTAAAAAAACCAATATCATTTTATCACAGGTCAATCAAAATATGTAGAAAAGCATCTTTTTATGGAAAGAAATGAATAATTAAAAAGGGCAATTATTTATTGCCCCCCTACTCGTTCCCTGAGGCAATCCAGGTGTCGTCTTCGCCGTGGTAGTAAATGACCTGCGGGATGTTTTTGCCACAGACTGCGCATTTGTCATCGGAAGGATTTGCCGGGCTGTAACAGAACGGACAGAACAGGGCATCATCTCTGCCGGAAAGAGCTGCAAAGGTTTTGCTGCCTGTGATTTTGAAGTTATAGCCTTCTCTTGTATCTACAATTTCCATATTATCCCCTCTTTCAAAAATAATACCACAGAAAATGAATAAATAAAATGTTTGGAGATTTTGGATATTTTAGTTGAGCTTTTATCGTAACAGTAGTAGAATCTAATTACTATGAAGAAATTTAGAATCAGTCTTGCGATTTTTATCGTTGTAGGTCTTATTATTCCTGCAATATTCACAATTTCTGAAATGGGGTATTTTGATCCAAAGCCTTCTGTACAAATTCATAATACAGTTACAGATTCTGATTTGCCGCCGCTCAGAGTTGTGGCGGATTTCGATTTCTCTCCTTATACATTCTATGATGAAAAAGGTGACATTTCCGGTCTGGACGTAGAACTGATTAATGAGATTGCAAACCGGCTTGGACGCAAGGCTGAAATTTCTTTTAACGACTGGATTTCCTGCAAGAAGGCAGTTCAGAATAATGAGGCTGAGCTTATTCTTGGGCTTGAAATCTTTTCCAATATGACCGGTGTTTTAAAGACTGTGGCCGCTTCTTCAGATGATCTTGCTGTTTTTGGTAAAGAAAAGATTTTTGACGTTGCCGCATTAAAAGGCAAGAAAGTGGGACTTATCGGTAACTCTGTAATAGAAAAGATTTTTGATCTGAACTGTGAATATGTACCGTTATTTACAAATACTCAGATTCTTGAAGCTATTGAAGCCGGAACCATTGATTTTGGCATCTGTCACGGTTCTGTTGCCCGAAAAATAATCGAAAAACAGCATTATGATATTTCCCAGAGCGTTGTTCTGATGAAGAGTTACCCTGCTATTGGTGTTCGTGATGATCTGGTTGAACTCCGTAATCAGATAAATGTAGTCCTTCAGCAAATGAGTAATGAGGGATTCATCAGGGATCTGGATGAAAAATGGCTGGATAAATTCACAAGGACTCCGTCTGTCCGCCGTACTGTAAGAGAAAATGCAATGTTCTATGAGATTTACTTTTCCGGATTCATCTGCTTCCTCTTCGGTCTGATCATTCTTTTTGTTCAGGCATATCACAAGGAGCGCGCATATAAGGCTTCCATTGATTATCAGAATGCAATCATTAAACAGATGGAACTGCAGCGAATCTCAAACATTGATGAACTGACTCAGATTGGAAACCGAAGAGCCTTTGAAAACAAACTTACTGAATTAATCGAAAATAACATAACCGATGTAACTGTATTCGCATTCGATGTTAACGGCCTGAAGTCTGCAAATGACAATATCGGGCATTCTGCTGGAGACGAACTGATTCGTGGTGCCGCTGACTGTATCAAAGAAGTGTTCTCTGAAGAAAACGAAAACTGCTACAGAACCGGTGGAGACGAATTTGTTGCAATTATTACCGGAACTGAAATTGACGCTGAGGCTTTGCGCGAAAAATTCAAGACAACTGTAAGCAACTGGCACGGAACTCAGGTTCGCAGTATGACTATCTCAACAGGATCTGCTTCGTCAAAAGAAGTTGAATCTTATTCTGCAGATATGGTTACCAAACTTCTGGAAATGGCTGACAAGAAAATGTATTCAGACAAGGCTCAGCATTACAGAACATCGGGAATAGACAGACGTTCAAGATAAAATCCGTTCCCCCTTTTCCGCTTCCGTTTTTCCGCTGCTATTTTGTTAAGTAGCGGATAGTGAAGTATGCCGTTGCCATGGCAAGACTTTCTTTTTCCTTCTCGATTATTTCGTTACACCGGTTTATTTTTGAACTGAGGACATCTGTTTCAGAACCGTATCCCGAAGCAAAAACACTTTCCAGCTGTTTGATTTTTCCGTCGCTGGACTCAATTTTCAGATCCTGATATTCAATCTTCATGCGGCAAACATCAATTGTATTCCACTGGCTGTCCAGAGTCTGGCTTATGGAATTGCGTGCATCCATCTGATTATATTCGGCAGTATTCACTTCACTGATTTTTCTGGAAACGTCACGTAGTTTTTTTCCGCCATCCCAGAGCGTAGTCTTGATTCCTACAGAAATATTGGCAGTGTAATCATCTTTTCTGAGCCAGTTCGGTTCCGCAAACGGGACTCTTGAACCACCGTAGCCTGCCGTAACCTGAAGTGCCAGATCCGGCTTCCAGTATAAGTATCCGCGGGCTATTGATTCTGAAAGTTTGCTGATTTCCTTCAGTTTTGAAAGTATCTTGATGGATCCCTGGTTTCCTGACAAAGCTTTTTCCTTCAGGGCGTCCCTGTCGGCTTTGAGAAGTTCATCTATAAGGGCCTCATCAAATGTGTATTCAATTTGTTCCAGTGTCAGGTCTTCAATTCCCGTGGCCCGCTGTAATTCCAGAAGCTGCACATTCTTCTGTTCCTGTAAGTCTCTCTGTGCAATTTCCAGTTCCTTTGCCTGGATTTTTGCTTCAACTACATCCTGGTGCAGCAGCATTCCGGAACGTTCTGCGTTTTCAGAAACCTCCACCAGACGGGCAGCATACCCTTTTTCTTCTTCCAGGAGTTCATTGATTCTGTTCAGATAATAAAGGGCGGAAACGCGGGTTTCCAGTTCAGTTTCCTTCTGGTCTTTTTCTGATTCCAGCTGGGTTTTCTTAACGTCTGCAATTCTTCTGTACAGTTTTACGGAATTCGTAATCTTTCCCCAGGTAAAAATGGGCTGGGTCAAAGAAAGCTGCATATTATACAGAGTATTTTCCATTCCATCGTAAATTTTTACATACTGCCCGGTAGAAGAAGGTTTTGTTCCTCCCGGCCATGAAATGGAATTCAGAATGTCATCAACATTAAGGTAAATTGGATCTACCGGAGGATTCACCATATAGGTTCCGCTCAGCTGAAGATCAATTACAGGACCGAATCCTCCCCAGGCGTCTTTTACATCAAGAAGGCTTCGGTTGTATTCTTCCTGAATTTTTAAAAGCTCAGGATTGTTGGAATACATTGCGGTCTTCAATGCGTCCAGGTCATAGGCCGAAATTGAGAATACTGATAATGCCGCTAAAAAGGTTAAAGCAATTTTCTTCATAGATTTACAGGGCAATATTGTAAGTTCTGTTGTCACTTCTGACGTCGATTTCTTTTGAAGTTCCGTTTCCAACCAGAAGTTTTACTTTTGTTTCGGAATAACGGTTGGTGTAAGTCTTGTCGGTCCATTTATAAACGCTTCCGCCAAGTCCTGAGAAATGCCCGTGTGTCTGGGCTCCGGTTGTTCCGCGGTCGGCCGGTTCAGAATATGTGTTGCCAAGGTCAACGGTGAATTCACCGTTTGCATCAACGCCCTTAAGTTCCACAAGGAGCCCGTCGCTTGCTACAGAAGAAACATCTCCGCAGGTTCCGCTGAAAAGCGGGTAAGACAATCTGCAAGACTTTCCGTAAACTGCTACTGTAAAAGAATTTTCTACAGGAACAACCTTTGTTACCGGTGCTGCTGCCAGATCTCTGAAAGAAAAATCGCCGGCGGCATTGTCCTGGTTGTAGCACGGAAGCCAGTATTTGTTTTCTGAGTTCTCAAAATATTCAATTGTAATCTGTGCGCTGTTTTCACGCGGAAAGCTGATAGGAATAATTCCGGAACCGGCAACAGCCTGGGTATAAACCTTTGTATAGGTTTTCTGGGGAACAGAAATCTTTACAGTGATTACATTGTCTGTGGTACTGTCGGTTGCCACATCAATGCAGTTTACTGTCAGGTTTGTCCGCTGATATTTTGCAGTAAGTTCCTGGTAAACAGTAGTTCCGGTTGTGTCGGAAATGAGGACTGTTTCGCCTTTTGTAAGTCCGTAGTTTTCATGGTAGAAAAGAAGATAGGCTGTCTGATAGTCACCGTCTCTTCCGAATTCCGGTTCATTGGTTTTCCAGATCATTTTGCTGATTACAAAACTTCCGTCTGAGCCGGTTGTTGTGTGTCCGTAGTATCCGGAAGGCGTAAATGTGGTTTCTTCCTTCCATCTGTTAAAGTCGGAGTCTCTGTTTCCTCTGTCTACGTATGCATAAACATCTACATTTGCAATGCCGGCTTTAGGGTAAGATGAGGATTCGGCATCAACAACAATACCGCCAGTACCGCCGGAAAAAACAGACCAGCAGCCGGTGTACAGAAAAATGGAACTGAGCAGGGCCAATGTGCCTGCGAATCTAATCAATCTGTTTTTTATGTTTTTTGTCATTGTATAACTCCGCTAATTTATTATGTTTCTTCCTTTCAGTCATATAATACAAAACAGGAATAATAAGCAATGTAATCAAAGTGGAAGTCAGAAGACCTCCAACAATAGCCTGCCCCATTGGTGCATAAAGTTCGGCACCTTCACCATGGGCTAGAGCCATTGGAATGTCACCAAGAAGTGTGGTAAGTGTTGTAATCAGAATCGGTTTGATGCGGCTGGAAGCTCCGTCTTCAACGCAGGACAAAAGGAGTTCATCCTCCTCTTCATCGTTCAATTCAATAATCCAGTCGCCATCCTTGTTCTGGAAGCCTCTTTCTTTTGCCAGGTCTTCCCGTCTCTGCTTCCTAAGCTGGTTGATGTAATCAACAAGAATAATTCCGTTGTTTACTACAACACCCGCAAGAGAAACAACTCCAAGCAGTGACAAAAGATTCAGCGTTGATCCGAAAATCAGAAGTCCTGCAACAACCCCGATAACACAGAACGGAATTGAAAGAAGAATCAGGAGCGGCTGCCTGAATCTTTCGAACTGAATTACCATTACAGTATATACGAGGAAAATGGCAATAAGAATAGCAGTGATCATCGGGGCAACCATGTCGCCAATCAGCGCCATAATACCGCCTGATTTGCTTCCTACTCCGTTTGGCAGAGGATTCTTCTTGAGATAATCATTTACGGCAGCGGAAACGTTTGCTGTATTTTCACTTACCAGTGTGGTGCTTACAGTAATAGTTTTTGCTCTGTCTGAATGGTTGATCTGAGAAATTGCCTTCTCCACGGTAATATCAGAAAGGTTTGCGAATGAAACGTTCTGCCCTGAACTTGTAACAATGTGGATGTCGGCAATTTTGTCTGTAGTTAAATCTTTGTCTGCAATATTTGACGAAATGTGAACGTTATATCTGTCGCCGGTGTCTGTATTCTTGAAGCGGCCGGCATCCATTCCCTGGAACAGGATGGCGCTGGTAATTCCGGCTTCATAACTGGTTATGCCCAGAGAACTCAAATATTCCTGGCTCATATCAATAACCATTGTTGAGGTATCAAAATCAGTATCAAGCTTTGCGGTTACTACATCCGGCTGCTTTTCAAGGAATTCCTTAATTCCGCTGGCTGTACTGTAAAGGGTATCCAGATCTTCAGAGATTAAGGTAATACCGTATCCGCCACCGCCTGAAACGTAACCTACCAGCTTGTCGAAACCTCCGTTCTGAACGGAAATTTTTGCATCCGGGATTACGGATGTCCAGATATTCTGCATCTGAAGCATGATGTCGTGAATGTCTCTTTTTCTCTGGGAAACCGGAACAAGAACAACATGTGCGTAAGCACTTTCCGGAGAACTCTGAGTGGAAATTCCTTTCGTATTGCTTAAGCCTTCATAGAAGACAACGGATTCAATTTCAGGAACATATTGATACAGAAGATCTTCAGCAACCTTGAACTTCTTCCGGGTGCTTTCCATTTTCGTACCGATTGGAAGTTCCATTGCAATATAGAATTCCCCCGTATCAGTGGAAGGAATAAAGGCGATTCCAAGTCTTAATACAACGAAGACTGAGAAAATCAGAAGGAATACCGCTGTGAAGACTACAAAAAGCCGGTTATTTACGGCAAGCTTCAGAATCTTTTTATACCAGGCCTCAATCCTGTCCATAACAAGATCAAAACGGCGGGGTTTGGCTCTTTGTTTAGGGCCGTTTTCCGAAAGAAGCAGCTTAAGGAGATACGGAACAATGATAACTGCAACGATAAACGATGCAAGGATAGCCATGATGATTGTAATGGCAACCGGGCGAAGAATTT
The DNA here is from genome assembly GCA_045617385.1 of Treponema sp. Taxonomy (GTDB): domain Bacteria; phylum Spirochaetota; class Spirochaetia; order Treponematales; family Treponemataceae; genus Treponema_D. The sequence continues at coordinate 20,078 of JAZLIM010000011.1, read as the reverse complement.
TTCCGATCAATCCAGAAAGCATGGCTATAGGAATGAAAACAACAATTGTAGTAGCGGCACTGGCCAGAATTGAAGCGGCTACTTCATCCCAGCCTTTATAAATCGACTGATTGACTGTATAGATCTGGGAGCCTGAAGAAGAGTCTCTCAGTCTGTAGTAACGGTAAATCTGGTCCAGCATAACCGATGAACCGTCTACAACCATACCAAGTGAGATTACCAGTCCGGAAAGACTCATCAGGTTCAGTGTAATTCCAAAGACCTTAATCCCGATAAACGCAAACAGAATACACAGTGGAATTGAGAACGAAATTGTAAGGGTTGCCCGCCAGTCTGCAAGGAACAGAAGAATAACAAGCACGGCAAAAATAATTCCCATAACGCCCGACTGAATTACAGTCTTCAGAGAAGCTTTTACTGAGCGCGAGTCGTCTGTAATGATGTTGAATTTTACGGCTCCGCCGGTTGTTTTTTCACATCTGGCAAGTGCCTTTTTTGCTTTCTTACAGATCTTAACTGTATCACCGTCATTTCGTTTTGTAACGTTTACAATGATTAATGGAGCTTCACCGTCGGTAAGGTAATATTCATTTTCAGGATAGCTTAAAGTAACTTCTGCAACATCGCTTACTCTTATGATGCTGTTTCCGTCTCCCATTCCAACCGGGAGATTTGCAATATCTTCTATAGAGGTAAACCCGCCTGAATAACGAACCTGAATCTGGCGGTTTTCATAAGCGGCACTTCCAAGCGGCAGGGTAACGTTTCCATAATTCAGAACCTGGTAAACGGTTGCTACAGAAACACCTTTGGAAGTTAAGGCATCAACATCAAGCTTTATGCTTACTTCCAGTTCTTTCCCGCCGTCAATTGAGATTTCAGAAACTCCGTCTATCTGAGTCAGAAGCGGAGTCAGTTCCTTTTTAATGAATTCAGTAGTTCTGGCGGCATCCTGACCGGCTTCTACAGAGAATGCAAAAATCGGGAGCATGGACATACCGCCGACCAGGGCTTTTGGAGTTCCCTGAATGCCTTCGGGAAGCTCATCCATTTTCTGGGTAATGCGGTTTCGTAATTCTTCCAGCTGGTCGTAGGCGTCGTAACCGTCTGCGTAAGTAATGGTAATCCAGCTCATGGAATTGTATGACTGGCTTTCAACACTCTTGAAGTGAGGAAGTGTTACAAAGTCATCTTCAAGAATGCGGGTAACATCCTGTTCAACGTCTTCCGCGCTGGCTCCCGGATAAATCGTGTAAACAATAGCCTGTGGCATGGTAATGTCGGCCATGAATTCTGTAGGCATTCCGCTTATGGAAAGCAGACCAAAAGCCGTGAGAACTATGAGGAGCATTGAAATTACTACAGGATGTTTTACGGAGAATTCAGAAACCTTCATATTCTATTTCCGGTATCCGGCTTCTTCCAAAGCTTTTTCGTAGAGTTTTACTTTCTGGCCGTCGAACACGTAAGTCTGGCCGTCAACTACAAACCAGGAATTGCTGTACTGTTCTTCTATTATAAAGCCTTCATCATCACTGGCGATCTGGGCAGGCTCAATGAATTTTACAGTTCCTGTAGTTTCGTCATAAATATAGCAGCTGCCGTCCATCTTTCTGGTCTGCAGCGGAAGAACAGGAACGTCTTCATAAGTCTTATAGGCTACCTGCACCTTTACATACATGCCCGGACGGAATCTTTCGCCAGGTTCATCAAGAACGCAGACCACTTCAAAGTTCTTGGACTGCGGTGAAACGTAAGGGGCAATATTGCTTATGCTTGCAGTGGTAACTGCATCTTCGTACATATTCTTTTCTGCAGGGCGGATTACTTTTACTTTCAGGTTCTGACGTTCAATTGTAAAAAGATCAAAGTATTTTTCAGGAACTTTAAGCCTTACAACCTGTGAGTTCAGGTCTGCCAGAACTGCTACCGGCTGGCTCTGGTTACCGATGCTTCCTACAGCCTGATCCGCAATCAGAACCGTACCGTCTACGGGAGCTTTAACTTCGGTATAATTTAACTGAAGCTTTGCCAGATCATACTGAGCTTTTGCCGCCTCATACTGTGCCTTTACGGTTACATAATTCTGCTCGGTTGTAGAACCGGATTTATAAAGTACTTCAACTCTGTCAAAAGTGCTTTGGGCGGCATAATAGGCAGCCTGAGCCTGAATCATCTGCTGTCTGAAAGGAGCATCATCAATTCTTGCAAGGAGAGTTCCGCTTTCAACAAAATCTCCTGCCATAACCGGATACTCCATGATGGTTCCCGAAACAAACGGGACTACCGGAATCATAGCTTTGGCTTCAACATATCCGCTGATGGTAATGGATTCAGTAAGGTTTCTAAGTACCGGTTTTTCAATAATTACAACCGGAACAGGATCTTCAGTTTCAACGGTCTTTTTTTTGCTGCTTACAATAATAATCAGAACAAGAAAAACAACAGCAACCGCTGCAATAGAACCAATCCTAATCAGCTTCTTGGAAAGAATCTTCATATTGTGAAAATTTAATAAAATAAGCAGCAAGAATCAATATACAGGTTTTTGTTTCTGACGATTACAGAGAAAGAGAATCCATTATCGAAAGGAATGCTTCCAGGTATTCAGGATCAAACTGGGTACCGCTTCCGGCCAAAAGCTGGCGGCGGATTTCATCAGACGGAAGTTTGTCCTTGTAAATTCGCTTTGTGTTCATTGCATCAAAAGTATCTGTAATGGAAACTATTCTTGCAATGTCAGGAATGTCCTTACCCTTAAGCTGTTCCGGATAACCTTTTCCGTCCCAGCGTTCGTGATGATACTGGGCAACAATCTGAGCTTCCGGAAGGTCGGAAATGTTTTTCAGAATCTTTCCGCCTTTCACAGCATGAGTTTTGATTATTTCGAATTCTTCAGGAGTAAGTTCTCCGGGTTTAAGGAGAATATTATCCGGAATACCAATTTTTCCTACATCATGAAGAATGGCGGCTCTTGTGAGCCTTTTGATTTTTTCTTCCGGCCATCCAAGTTTTTGTGCAGTTAATTCTGAATAATGTGCTACGCGTTTTGAATGACCGTTTGTGTAGTTGTCTTTTGCATCAATTGTTTCTGCCAGCGTTTTTACAATCTCAATGGACATTTCTGCAATTTTTTCGGCATGTTCTTCGGCCTTTGCAGTCTGGTTCCGAACTTCAATTTCCAGATTGTGTCTCAGATATTCAAGTTCTTCAAAGTCTGGTGTTTCAAGCGAAAAGAGCATTGTCAGGGAAATCAGGGTGTATCCGAAAAATGAAAGCAGATATGTAGGGAATGTTATCTGAAGAACAATTGCCAGTACAGGGAAAATCAGAATTGAAGTGTTGATGACCAGCTGCTTACGCTTAAAGAATTTTGCCTTGAAAATGTTCAGATAAGCCAGGTGGCCGAAAAAGTAGAACGGGAAAACATAGTTCAAAAGATAAAGGCTTCCGTGTGTATAAGTTCCGTCATCAAAATTAAAAATAATGCCCGTAAAAAGATTTATTAATAGAAGAGCAATGTAGGCATAGAAAATCATACGGCTGACACGCATGTCGATTTTTGGTTTGTAGTTAACGCATGCGTACACATATATGTAGACTTTATAGGCAGTCCATGTTGTAAAGAACAGATAGGCTGTATTGATGACTATGTTGATCCATACAGGAATTACTGTACTGTAACTGATAGTGAAAACACTGATTAAGTCCAGCAGACCGGAAATCAAACTGATGACAAGAAAATTCTTGAAAAGCTGGTTGTTCCGTGACTTTGAATATAAGTTATTCAGAATAATGAGAAGAATAATATGTATTATCAGTCCTGCTGTATCAAATTCAATGTTATACACTAGATTCATATACAGTCCATTGTAACATGGATTTTCTAATAATACATATCAAATCCGTTTTCCAGCTTGTCGGCGTATGCTTCACCGGCTTTAACCAAAGCTGGAAGAATATATTCAGAATTGTAGCGGTTTACAGGAATTCTGTCGTAGGCACGCATGTTCATGTGAACAAGAGCTTTTTCCATCTGCTGAAGACATTCCAATGTGCCGCGGCCGGTTCCACCTGCGCAGGCAACAAGAACGCATCTCTTTTCTGCAAGGAAATGGTTTGCAGTAGCTTCGCAGCGGCGGAGTCTGTCTATAAAGGCTTTGAAGCATTCTGTCATTTCTGACCAGTAAACGGCTGATACCATAACAATGCCGTCAGATTCTTTGAGACTTTCGTATACTTCGGAAAAATCATCTTTCAGCATGCACTTGCCTTCTGAACGGCATGTTCCCCATCCGTTTCCGCAGGCCCGGCAGCTTTCAATTTTCTTTTTATTCAGCTGGATTTCGTTGATTTCAACGCCCTTGTTTTTCAGGCCTTCAATAAAGTTGTTTTTTGCGGATGCTGTAAGCCCTTCTTTGTTCGGGCTGGACCAGATAACTGTTACTTTCATAAGTTCTCCTTTTTTTGGGGTTATGCTACAGGCTGCACCTTGGCTTCCTGTTCCCGGAAGTTTGCTTCGTTATAGTATTCAATGATTTCATCTTTTGCGTTGAAGAAAAGTTTAACCAGGTCAGGGTCAAAATCCACACCGGAACCTTCTTCTATTATTGAAAAGCATTTTTCAAGAGGCATTGCATCGCGGTAAACTCGTTTTGCCGAAACTGCGTCAAACACATCGGCAATTGCCATAATTCTGGCGTGAAGAGGAATGCTTTCGCCCGAAAGTCCGTCAGGATACCCGTGGCCGTTCCATTTTTCATGATGATAGCGGGCAACTTCAAAGGCAATCTTCTGGAATTCCGGTTCATCAAGGCCGGTGAAAGTTTCTTTGATGATCTGTCCGCCAACAGGAGCATGCTGTTTGATGATATCGAATTCTTCCGGTGTAAGTCTTCCCGGTTTCTGCAGAATATTGTCCGGAGTGGAAATCTTTCCGATATCGTGCATCGGGGCTGCCTTGATAATGTTTTCCATATAATCGTTTGTAAGGACAGCAGTGTATCTGTTGGATTTTTTCATCTGGCGGATGATGATCTTTACGTAATCTTTTGTGCGGCGGATGTGCCCGCCTGTATTGTTGTCTCTGTTTTCTACAAGAGTTGAAAAGCCTGTCACCATTTCTTCGTTGTATTTATGCAGTTTTCTGTAGGCCGGATCTTCCAGATTCATATAGATTCCAAGTACTGCCATTGTAGGGAAAATGGAAGAAACCAGTGTTTCCGGGAAGAAAATCTGTACTCCGATAAACACCGTTGAAATTGAAAAGAACAGGATAATTTCGAAAATACGTTTTTTTGTAAAAGCATTTCTCTTGAGAATGATGGTTGCGAAGGTCCAAATAAAATGAAGAATAAGGGAAGTGTAACAGGCGTAAACTGAGATTCCCATCGAATAATTTGTGGTTTCCCCTTCAATGAACTGTACCTGAGGGAGAAATGCAAGAATCAATAAAACTGAAAGGACTCCCGGAAGCGAAAAAAGAACCATTTTGGCTTTGCTGGTGAAATTGTCTGTATGGCTCTGAACGTATGCGAAAAGAAGCAGAATCAGGGCATCTGAAGTCAAAAAGAATAAAGCATGAAGAAGCAGGTTCAGCCAGTAAGGTACTGTATCCAGATGATTGATTGTCCAGGCTGTTGCTCCATCAAAGAAAACTGACCACGGGGCCAGAGCCAGAATGCAGTCAAATAACTTGTCGCATTTGATTTTATTTTTGCCTGAAGTTGCTTTTATATACGAAATAAAGATGTACATTACGACCGTAAGACATCCGAGCTGCAATTTGAAATCTGACATACTTTCCTCTTTTTTTAAATTATATCATATTTGTCTTCTTTTTCTATGATTCAGAAAAGCATCCTAAAGTACACCAATGTATCTTGAGGCGAAAATGAATCCGAAAAGTGTGAATACGGAAACAAGGGAAGTCCACACTACAAGCTGGGCGGCAAGCTGGCCGTCGTTGTCCATCTCTTCTGCCATTATTGCAGAGGCAACCGCAACAGGTGTGGCAAAAAGTGAGATTAAAGCTGCAAAGATTGCAGGTTCAAAATATACAACGCCTGTTTTGTTCAGTATGGCTGCAATTCCAAGCCCGATTATTGGAGCAACAACTGTTCTTCCCGCAGTTCCTGCAATAAGCTGTGTTTTGAAGCCTTTGATTTTACTGAATTCAAACTGACCGCCCAGAACCAGAAGAGAAAGAGGGGTTGCAGAACGGGCAAGATAATTCAGGGCAGTCTTTACAAAGCGAAGGTCCTGGAACACTGCTTCCGGAATATACTGTGCCACCGACATTTTCAGGAGAAGAACCACAATGCCGGAAAGAACGCCTATAATCAGCGGGTTGTGAACAATTCCTTTTATCTGACCTTTTACGGAAGAAGCTGTTTCGCCGCCTTTAAAGCCTGTAAGAACCAGAACGGCAAGTATGTTATATAGAGGAATTGTGAATGCAGAAAGAATTGCGGCAGCTGTAACGCCTTCACTTCCGGCAATCAGCTCTGCCAGAGGAACTCCGATCAGAGCGAAATTTGAGCGGAAAATACACTGCATCATAACGCCTTTCTGATTTACGTCAGGAGTCAGTTTTGCAACCACAAATCCAATAAGTACAAGAACTGCTATGATGCAGAGAACATAAAGAACAGCTTTCCATGGAATGCTGCTGATGTTTTCCAGCTCAGCTATATTGCAGAACAGAAGCACCGGAAGACAAACCCGGAATACCAGTTTGTTTCCGATTTTCAGGAATTCTTTTGAAAAAATCCCCTTCTGCTTCAGGAAGTAACCCAGCAGAATTATAAGGATAAGCGGCATTATTGCATTGAGCGAGAAAATAAAGACATCAAATAAATTCATGGTACTGCTATATTTTACTTAAAAAGAAGATAAGTAAACAGACAGGACTCAGAATTTCAGATTCTTTTCTACCCAGTTGTCCCGCCAGATGACTTCTTTTTTCAGCTGCTCGTTTCCCGTGTAAAGAGTTGCCTTTGGGCTGTCCTGACGGAACTGGCAGTTGGTTACCATAAGGTCACCGGCCCTGTGGTCAATTACGGTAACATCATCCATTTTGTAGGTGTAATTATTGAAATAACTGCAGCCAATCAAACGGGTTCTCTGGGAAACAAGGAATCCGGTCTTTCCAGTGTCGGCATAGCAGTCTGTAAGAATTGCATCGTAGGAATTCAGAACATAATTGACTGAGTTTTCCAGCATTTCAGGAAGTTCCCCGTCTGCTTTCGGTGGAATCGGACCGCCCCATACGTGACATCGGGTAAGACGGTTTGATCCGCCTCCAAGAAGTTCAATACCGCGGGTGTAGTCTACTACTACACAGTCAATGAAATGGCTGTCTCCACCACGGGAACTGATTCCGGCATTTCCGGCCAGCCCCGGCATTGTGCACTTTACGTAAAGGTTGTAAGCAACCAGCTCATAAGTCCACATGCTGCCTTCTTCTTCAACTCTCAGACCGTATTTCTTTCCATTCCGGAGGGAAACGTCTCTCATGGTAAAGTGCTTGAAACTGTTCAGACACAGACAGCTGGCAAGACCTGAACCATCGAATACACCTCCCGTAATGAACAGATTCCAGTCTTCGGCATCGTGGTCAGCTGAGGGAACAAGGTGCCCGTTGCATTCCTTAAGGTCAGGATAAGAAGCTGCGGCATCGTAAAATATCACGAAAGGCATTTCATCCACTGCTTTTAATACTGCAGATTTATGAAGCATAAGGGAACAGCAGTTTTTAACTGTGATCATTTCGTCAATTTCGTAAATTCCTTTTTCAAAGTAAAGGACGCCTCGCGGACATGCTTCCAGAGCGCGCCTGATTCTTTTTGAATCGCTTTTCTCTCCATTAAAACGTGGAAATTCTGAAATGCAATGATCACATCCCGCAATTTTCATAGAATCTGCAGTCATTTTATTCTCCAATTAAAACGTATTGTCCGCCCTAGCGGATGTAGTAAACGTAGTTTTCTTTACGAGGTGCAGGCTCGCCTGCAGGATTTGCAGCGTAACCAAGAATTACGTGCCCGATTCCTTCGTAGTCACCTTCGATACCAAGGTCTTTAAGGATTTTCTTACCTTCTTCGCTTTCAAATTCTTCCTTTGCGCGGTGAATCCAGCAGCTTGCAACCCCCAGGTCTGCGGCGGCATTCATAAGGTTGCCCATAACAAGGCTTCCGTCGTAAACGTATGTTGGAACCGATTTGTCTGCAAGAACAATCAGGAGTTCCGGAGCTCCGTAGAACGGGTCAGCATCTGCACCCATAACTGCTGCGTTCATCTTTGAAAGCTTGTTGCGCAGTTCTTTGTTTGTTACTGCAATGATGACAGGTGACTGTTTCCCCATCCCTGTTGCAGCGTATGTTCCTGCCTTGATGATAGCCTGAAGTTTTTCTTCCTCGATTAATTCCGGCTTGTAAGCACGGCAGCTTCTTCTTGTTTCAAGTGTCTTCAATGTTTCTGACATAGTATCCTCCAAGTTATTTATTATAATTAGGAAAAAGCCCGGGAGTAGTATGAATTTCTTCTGTTTCTGTATTTTCCAAACTTATAACAAATTTTTTTGTTTAACACTGGTGGCAAAAAGGGATATAACTATAAACGTATGAGCAGTTCGAATGACAACTTCAAAAAGATGACGGAGACTCCGGTTTTACGTCTTATTGCACTTCTTTCAATTCCTACAATTCTCAGCATGCTGGTAACTACAGTCTACAATATGGCTGATACTGCCTTCGTAGGAACTTTGGGAACTTCTGCCAGCGGTGCAGTTGGTGTGGTTTTCGGGTTTATGGCTATTCTTCAGGCGGTGGGATTTCTTTTCGGCCAGGGTGCCGGAAGCTGCATGGCAAGAAAACTTGGGGAACGGGACCGGGATGCTGCCGAAACCTATGCTTCCATTGGTTTCTTCGGATCTTTCTTTGTTGCAATTATAATCGGGGCTTTATGTGCCTTTTTTCTTGACCCTCTGGTAAGAATTCTTGGAAGTACAGAAACCATTGCGCCATACGCAAAGGCATACATCGGGTGCCTTCTTGTTTCTGCGCCGTTCTGTTCTTCAAGCTTTACTTTGAACAATCTTCTTCGTTACGAAGGTAAGGCAAAGCTTGGAATGGTAGGAATGATGACAGGCGCATTCCTTAATATTGGAGGGGACGCTCTTTTTATTTTCGTTTTCAAAATGGGAATCTTTGGGGCGGGGCTTTCTACCGCTGTTTCTCAGGTAATAAGCTTTTCCATTCTGCTTTCCATGTTCATTCGCGGAAAGACCGAATGCAGAATTTCCTTCAAGAGACTTTCTTTTAATCTCCCGGTTACCGGAAATATTGTGGCTACAGGGTTCCCGAGCCTTCTGCGTCAGGCACTTGGAAGTATTACAACTGTGATTCTTAATCACCAGGCTGCAGTTTACGGAGATGCCGCCGTTGCTGCCATGAGCATTGTTTCAAGAATTTCGTTCTTTATCTTTTCAATCGGGCTTGGAATCGGTCAGGGCTTCCAGCCTGTCAGTTCCTTCAACTACGGTGCAAAAAAATATGCACGCGTCCGGAAGGCTTTTGCAGTTACTCTGACTCTTGCCACCGTAACAACTACTACAATCGCGATGATTGCCCTGTTCAATGCCGACAATCTCATTCACATTTTCCGTGATGATCCTGTTGTAATTCAGATCGGTACCCGCGCACTTAAACTGCAGTGTGCAACTGTAGTTTTGTTACCGCTGAGTATGGTTACGGAAATGCTTTACCAGAGTACAGGGAAAAAGGCGGGTGCTTCTGCACTTTCGTCGTTCCGTGGCGGTGTTGTTTTTATTCCGGCTCTTCTGATTCTTGCAAAAGTAAGGGGGCTTCAGGGAATTCAGGAAGCTCAGCCGGCTTCTTATGTAATCACCGCTTTTGCGTCCATTCTGTTCATCTGGTTCTATTTCAGACGACTGCCGTCAGAGGACGTGCAGGCCTAGTCTCCAGTTCTTCGTTCTTGAAAACATCTTTAAGAATCTGTTTGAACTGTCCTGCATTGTGGGCGCCGCTTCCTCCCGGGTGATTGTTAAAATACACCTGGACTCTGCGTTTTTCCTGAACAGCAGAAAGAATTACAGGAACAAAAGATTCCAGTTCTTCCTGTGAATATTCGTAGTCGTAGCGGCCGCTTCCGTTGGGCGTGTTTCCCGGGTTGTACCAGGCATTCTCATTTCGCCCGTGCATCCTGAGGTATGCGTCAGGGCCGATAAACGGAGTTCCGCAGGCGGTCCCATCGGGCAGCGCCTTCAATTTTGGCATATCACAGAAAACCACGCTGACCTTCCGTTTTGCAAGTCCTTCAAAGACCGATTCCCGTATCCATTCCTTGTGGCGGAATTCAATCACAACAGGGTAAGCTTCAAATTCCTTGATAAGGTCTGAAAGATAGAACCGGTTTTCGGGAGTATAGTGGAAACTCTGAGGCATCTGGAAAAGAACTGAAGAAAGGGCGTCATTAAAAAGCAGCGGATTCACTCCAAGCTTCATTTCTTCGGCCCGTGATTTCCAGTCTTTTGTGATTTCATGAGTAAGTGTTCTGTTTGCTTTTACGCTGAACTGGAGCCGGCCTTCGGTTCTCCTTAAGAATTTCATCATTCTCATGGAATCCGGCATGTTGTAGAACGTGTTGTTGATTTCAAGGGCATTGAATCTGGTAGCGTAGAATTCCAGGAATTCTTCCCGCTTCAGATTCTCAGGATAGAATACGCCTTTCCATTCCGGGTAATCGTATCCTGAAGTCCCAATCAAAATGTCGCTCACCAAGCCCTCCCCGATGCCCCTGAAACCAGTTTTCTGAAAGCCCTGATTTTACAGGAACTTAACTGCAGCCTTGTTTCTGTTTGCCGTACGTTTATATTTTACGGCCGGGTATCCGATTACCAGAGTGATTACAGGTTTTTCTTTTTTGATACCCAGAATCTTTTTGATCTTTCCGCTGAATCTTACGCAGCCGGTGAATAATCCGCTGAACAGAACTCCAAGCCCGTTAGCTTCTGCCATGAATGCCATGTTCTGTGCTGCAAGGGAAGCACTTACTGTGTCGTTTCCGAGAACCAGAATTACAAGTGGAGCTTTCTTGAAGAAGAAGTTGTCATCTATTTTCATGCTTTTGAGCTGGGGAATGATTTTCTGCCCGGCTCCAAGAAGCTTTCTGAACATTTTTACAGCAACGGCTTCACATTCAGCTTTTGTATTCTGCAGGATAATATAGCTTGTTCCCTGGGAGTTTGTTCCTGTAGGTGCAAGACGGCCTGCTTCAATAATCAGATTTGTAATTTCTTCGGAAACGGACTGGTCTGTGAACTGTCTCACAGTTCGTCTTGTTTTGATGGCACTTAAAAGTTCTGCAGGATCAAGGCGGGTCTGTGAAGTGAATTCTTCTACAGGAGTTTCGTATCCCTGAACCTTTACCGCATTGTTCGGGCAGACAGCTTCACAATGACCGCATCTGATACAGCTTTCGCCATCAGCCTTTGCCTTCCCGTTTTCAATTTTGATATCAAGACCGACACAATCTTTTGCACAAAGTCCGCAGCCTGTGCATTTTTCCGAATCAATTACAATCTTTTCCATATTCATCCTGCTTATGTGATTTCTTCTTTTATTCTATTTGACAATCTTCTTTTTATCAAACGCCTGAAGAACCTTGTGCATGTCTTTTGTGGTAAGTTCCAGGCATTTTTCTTTAAAGCCTGGTGCCAGACCATAAAAAGCTTCTGCCATGGCAGCTGCAATGTCTGTAAGAGTATCACAGTCTCCGCCAAGAGAAACGGCCGTTCTGATTACGTCTTCAAAATCCTGGCCTTCAAGGAAGGCGGTAATGGCCTCCGGACAGGTGTGCTGGCAGGATTCCTGGTGGAAATAGTCCGGCCTTATCTGGTCGCAGGTTCTTGAAAGGTCGTAGCCGAATTCAGTTTCTACATAATTTCTGATTTCGGCTTTTGATTTTCCGGTTCTGGCAAGGAAAATAACTGCGGCTATGACTTCTGCCCCCTTAATTCCTTCTGGATGATTGTGGGTAACTTCAGCACTCCACCTTGCCACTTCCCTTGTCCTTTCCAGAGTTTCAAAAAGCCAGCCTACCGAAGAAACCCTCATGGCTGAACCGTTACCGTAACTGCCGTAAGGTTTCGTGCTTTCAGAAGCAAGCCACATGTAAAACCGTCCGCCGTAGCCGGCATGCGGATACCTGTGTCCCCAAAGCTGCATGGCAGTTATGATGGCCGTCTTCATTGTATTTTCGTCTGCATCAATGCCGGCTTTAAGAATCCCGTCACAGACGGCAATGGTCATTACGCTGTCGTCTGTAAAGGTTGGATTCTTGCAGAACAGAGGGAATTCCTTTGTCTTGATTCCCCGGTCGAACTCGTAAGGTTCTCCGATTATGTCTCCTAAAATTGCTCCGTACATTATTTCCTCATCTTCTTTCCGTGGCGGTAGTTTTCAATGTCATTTTTCCAGTCGCCTTTCAGAGCCTTGCCACCGCGTATTTCGCACATTGCAGTACTTACAGTAGTAAAATTAAGTACTGTTCCGATACTGTCGCATTCATAACGGACTGCCCGGTCTGCACAGATTCCAATCTTTGAAGCTTCCCCGATGGCGTCTATGTTTGCACCAAGGAACATGAACTCCCAGCCGAATCTTTTTTGCTGGCGTTCAATCATGGTCTTTATTTTTCTGTAGTCATAACGGCGGCTGGCGTTTTCTTCACCGTCGGTAATGATTACAAAAATTGTCTTTTCCGGGCGGTCTTCATCACGGGCATATTTGTGGACGTTCCCGATATGATGAATGGCGCCGCCTATGGCATCAAGGAGGGCAGTCGAGCCGCCCGGGCGGTACTGATTTCCATTCAGCGGTTCTATTCTGCTCAATGGAATTCTGTCGTGAATCACTTTCGAATCATCGGCAAAAAGAACTGTGGAAACAAAAGCTTCTCCTTCCTGTTCCCTCTGTTTTTCAATGAAACTGTTGTATCCGCCTACAGTGTCCTTCTCAAGTCCGGCCATGGAACCGCTCTCATCCAGAATAAATACGATTTCTGTTAATCCCTTTTTCATAAGTCATATCCTCCAAATCTTTGATATGACTTAATGATATGTAAATCTTCCGCTTTCCTGGTCGCTGAAAAAGCGACAATTTCAGGACGGAGAAAAACACTTCAGTCCGTGGTCGTTCAGAATTATATCTACTTCCACCAGGTTGTAGATTCCTTTCATGACACAGAATTTTACTACCAGGTCAAATTTGCTTGAAGGCATGAAGGCGTAACCTGCGCTTGCAAGAAAGTCTTCATATTGATCCAGCGGCAGTTCCAGAGCCAGGCCAAGAGCCATGACTGTCTGCTTTTTTGGGACGTAATTTTTAGTGCTGATAATCTTTGAAAAGAACTTTCTGTCCATGAAGGCCTTTGTATAGATTACGGAATTGTCCACATTCTTTTCGGCAATAAGTTTCTGCAGCCTGTTCTGGAAATTCAGTTCATTCTGGTTTGTTGAAATAAAGGCATCTACATCTATGGGTTCAATAATTCTTTCTGACTGAAAAGACACGGAATCTTCAAGGAAAATGTCCGGCTGGAATGCAGAAAGTTTTTTTGAAACAGCTTTGTTTATTCCGGCTTTCGGTCCTGAAACCGAAAATGCTTCACAGTTTGAAACCCGTTCTTCTTCGTAGTTTTCTGCCAGAAAGTCTTCGATGTCGTCAAAAAGTTTTTCTGAAATCCTGTGGAATTCATTTTCGACCGCAGTGTCTGTTCCCTTTCCCACAACAGGGAACGGATTTGCCGTGTTTACGATGGCATCTGAGCGGACTTTGGTAATGTCACTTCTTACGATTTTGAACGCCATTTTCCATCTCCCGGATCACAATCTTTCCGTTTTCTTTGACAGTCACTTCGTAGTGCCTGATGTTGTCTGCCGGTTTGCTTTCCCACGGCCGTCTGTATTCAAAAATCACGTCTGTTATTCCGGGCTTTTCAGAATACAGAGTGTAGTTGAAAAGACTTGGCGCCCCGGTCATTCCGTCTTCTCCAAGGTACTGGATTTCTTCTCCAACAGAAACGATGCTTTCGTCTGAAATTTCAACCTGCCAGGTGTATCCGGTTGTAGGATTTCCCCTGAGCTGAATCAGCTTTGTCTGAGTTTCAAATCTGCCGTTTGTCATGCAGCCCGTAAGTAAAAAAAGAGGCAGCAGAGTCATAATCCATTTCTTCATGTCCATAAACTTCCTTTGATTTTTATGGTTCCATTGTAAATGATTAGTGTGTCAGGGAATGACATAGTGACGAAATATTTTTTGAGAGTTTTTCACCCTATTCGCTCATACAGCTTGTACGTGGATCTTCTTCCGGAAAGCCGCGTACAAAACCGCAGTTTGCTTCCATGTTCAGGTCGCGGAGTTCCTTGATTCCATCAATGTAGAGCTGATAGTCTATGCCGGTTCCTTCATAACCGCAGCCAAGCCCGCAGTTTTCGCCAAGAGCTTCAGCTACAATTTTTTCACGTTCTTCTTTTGTTGTATCCTTGATTAAAATGCTAGCCATAAAGAAAGTATATCCTCTTTCTGTTTTTTCTAGAATCGCTTGTCCAGAATCCAGACAGACACCCGGTTTTTCAGGGAATCCGGAATTTCATGGGGAGTTTCTTTTTCGGCTGTGTAAAGGGCGGAATAAAAGCCCGGCCGCTTAACCGCAAGGATTTCTTCCATCTGGGAGCCTTTAAGCATAAGCCGTTTTTCGCAGGACTCAACGCAGTTTCTGTCTACGCGGCTTTTTGCACAGCCGGAACCGTTTCTTACAAGACACTGGCGGCTCTGCATCAAAAGCCTGTGCATTTTCTTCGGATACCAGATCTGAATGTTTTCCGGAAAGCTCATTTTTTCAACTACAGAAGGATCCAGTTCCAGAGACGGAATCATTCCTGAAAGTTCCAGGTTTTCATTGTAGTTACGGATATTCCAGCTGTTATAGATGTTGCAGTTTGAACCAAGAATCACGCGGCAGCCTGTTCCTTTCAGTTCCCAGGCAAGACCGGTATTTTCACAAAGGATTTCCCTGCCCTGAAGGCTTTCCAGTCGGTGCAGTAATTTCAGTGCAGAATCCATGTCTTTGTCCAGAAGAATGCTGTTGAAGTACAGAACCACATCGCGGTTCTTATTCAGAAGCTCAAAAAGTTCTTCAGAAACAAGATTGATTGCGGACGGAAGTTCGTAAATTATTTTGAAGTCTTTATTGTTGTATGTCTTTTCAAGAAGCAGCTGGTCCAGATCTTTTTCGCTGTCGATCAGGTATGCTTCGGAAGAAGAAACAGGTTTTGTGCTGCCTGCAGGAAGTTCAGGAACGGAAAGTTTCTTTTCTTCCTGAGGTGCATCTTTACGGGCTTCTTCAATTTTTGCTGCCAGTAATTCTACTGCCCTGCGCCTCAGGTTGTTCAGTTCTCCAAGGGAAATGAAAAGCTCCGGTTCAAGAATTTCTGTTCTGAAGGAATTAACCGTAAAGCAGGTGCCCCCAAGTTTTGAAAGCTTTTCTTTCAGTGTTTCCGAAGTTAATCCTGCATTCCGGGCTTTTCCAAGTGGCTGTTCAGATTCCACTGTAACCTGCTGGTTTTCGCCTGAGTATGTAATACTGATCGGCTGGTTTTCTACTGCTTTTACCGAAATATCAACCTTGTAAGTGGTGCCCGTATTTTCACATGAGTTTTTACCACTTGATTCCGGCGAAATCTTTTTTATTATTTCTGCCAGTTCTTCCGGGGTTATGGCGGAAGACGATTTATAAACAGTCTGGCCGTTCAGAATCTTTTTTGAAAGTTTGTTGGTAATCTGAATTGTATAACCGTTATTAACTTTTCCGGTAACGGTTGCAGTACAGATGAACTGGTCCGAGGCAGTTTTGATTGTTAGTCTGTCGCCTTTTTTCAGGCCGCCGTCAGACTGGAGTACAAGGGTTCTGGAATCTGCAATATAGTTTTTTACGGTTCCGGCTTTTACCTGGGAAATATCTTTTGTGCCGCTTGAAAACATCTGGCTTGAGATATTTCCTTCAAGATAGCCTGCAGTGTAATCACGGTTGATGGCCCCTGTAAGTTTTGGGGAAGTTTTCATGATTGCTTTTTCTGCAAGCACCAGATCAATCTGCTCTCTCCAGGCGCTGGTAACGGCCCACACATATTCGGCATTTTTGATGCGGCCTTCAATTTTAAGGCTTACCGGAACATTTTCGCGGATCAGTCTGTCGGCCAGTGGGAAAGCTGAATTGTCTTTAAGATGAAAAAGGGCCTTGTAATCTTTTGGGTCGGAAGTTCCGCCGTTTTTCAGACACCATTCGCGGCGGCATGGCTGAACACAGTCGCCACGGTTCCCTGCCTGGTTGTAAAGATGCCCGGAAAGATAACACTGTCCTGAATATGAAATACAGAAGGCGCCCTGAACAAAAATTTCCGGGACTATATTCTTGGAGTGGAGAAACTCAGTAAGTTTCCGGATTTCGGGAAGTGAAAGTTCACGGCTTAAGTTTATCTGGGAAACGCCAAGTTCCGAAAGGAATTTACACTGGGAAAGGTTATGTGTTGTCATCTGGGTGGATGCATGGATCTCAAGTTCCGGAAAGCATTCACGGATTACTTTAAGCACGCCCAGATCCTGAACGATAACGGCATCAATTCCGCATTCCACTGCTTTTTCTACAAGTGATACTGCTTTTGGAATTTCGGTGTCGGTTATCAGGGTATTCAGGGTAAGATAAGCTCTGCAGTTATGACTGTGTGCCAGAGGAATCAGATATTTTGCCTGCGGAATGGTTATGTTTTTTGCGCGGGTTCTGGCACTGAACTGTTCCAGTCCGAAATATACGGCATCTGCTCCTGCGGCAATTGCTGCCTTGAAGCATTCTTCGTCTCCTGCAGGAGCCAGTAATTCAACCTGAGTTCTACTTATCATCGGGTCATCTCACTTTCTGAACTTTAAATTCAGAGGGTTTTCAATAACTCCATGTACAGGTTCTTGTCACCGGTCAGAAGGCGGATCTGGTTATTTATAAGTTCAATGTTCTTGTCGCAGTATTCTTTGATTATGTCTTTGTTCTTGTTCGTTTCAATTTCGCCATAGCGTTCAATAACCATAAAGGCTTTTGAAAGATCGTCGAAGTCCTGTGAGAAAATCATTTTTCCATTGGAAGCTGCTTCAAATCCGCGCAGTTCTTCCTGGATATCTTTATAGCCGCGCTGAGCAGAAATCCAGAGCGGAGAATTCAGGTTGACGAAATCAACTCTCAGCTGGCTTGTTTTCAGGCTCTTACCCATGACTTTTACTTCCATGTCTGAAAGATCCTGGTTCAGATAAAATTCAATCTTTTTGGAAGTACATGTAAGACCACGTTCCTGTACTATAAGCTGGAAAACAGGAGTCTTAAGCTTGATGAGAATTTTATTTCCCTTGAATGAGAAAAAGCTTTCTTTGTAAGAAAGAACGGCACCTACTACCATATTTAACAAATTTATCAGAAATAGATGAAAAATGGAACAAGAGTACTACAATTC
The DNA here is from genome assembly GCA_045617385.1 of Treponema sp. Taxonomy (GTDB): domain Bacteria; phylum Spirochaetota; class Spirochaetia; order Treponematales; family Treponemataceae; genus Treponema_D. Next base: position 2,500 of record JAZLIM010000011.1, on the reverse strand, counting down.
CACAAGATTTCGAGATTCCTTATATTTTTGAAGAATTTCGTTATTTCGGTTTTGTGCATCCTGATTGATAATCTTTTATGAGGTGAAAAATGAATTACAGAGAATTCGGTAAAACCGGTGAAAAGATTTCGGCACTTGGTTTTGGATGTATGCGTCTTCCTGAATATGAAAAAGACGGAAAGATGTTTGTTGATCTGGACAAGTCAGATGAAATGATTAAAACCGCTTATGAAAACGGAGTGAACTATTTTGATACTGCACCATATTACTGCAACAAGAACAGTGAAGCTGCGGTAGGCCACGGAGTAAAGGATTTCCGTTCCAAGATTCTGCTTTCTTCAAAATTCCCTGGAGAAATTAAAAAAGCTGATTTCAGAAAACAGCTGGAATCTACGCTTACAAATCTGGGAACAGATTATCTGGATTTCTATCATTTCTGGGGAATTAACAAAGGATATTTTGATGACGTTATTGTAGGTCAGGATCTTCTGGCTGATGCCCAGAAGTTCAAGGAAGAAGGCCTGATTCGTCATATTTCATTCTCCTTTCATGATGAACCTTCTTCAATTAAGCACATTATTGATGGTGCCGAAAAATACGGTGTTCCTATGGAAAGTATGCTTGTTCAATACAACCTGCTGGACCGCAGTAATGAAGAAATGTTGGCATATGCTCATTCCAAAGGGCTTGGTACTGTAGCTATGGGGCCTGTTGGTGGAGGCCGTCTTTCTGCTCCTACAGAACTTGTTTCAAAACTTACAGGAAAGGCTTCTCTTCCTACATATGCCCTGGCATTCAAATTCTGTCTTGGAAATCCAAATCTAAGCTGTGCACTCTCAGGAATGCAGACTCTGGACATGGTTAAACAGAACTGTACACTGGCTTCAGCTGATTCGGGCTTTTCAAAATCTGAATGGGAAGAACTTGGCGCTGCCATGGAAAAGCTTAATAAATTCAGCGAACTTTACTGTACGGGCTGCAAGTACTGTCAGCCTTGTCCTGCCGCCATTGAGATTCCGAAAATCTTCAACATGTTCACATATCACAACGTTTACGACCTGAAAGGTCACGCACAGTGGATGTTCAAGGATTATGTTGAAAAAGGCGGTAAGCTCAGCGATGCATGTCTGAACTGCGGTATGTGCGAAAGAAAATGTCCTCAGCACCTCAAAATTCGTGAAGAGCTTAAGAAAGTGGAAGCTATTTTCAGAAAATAATAGAGTCCAACTTTTAATAATAGTCCTGGTCCCTGAGCTTGTCGAAGGGACCTTTTTTTATCGGACTATTTTATATGTTTGTAGTTGTTCACTTCATCCCACTTAACAACAAAACCCGCTCCGTGTGAGCAGAAAACGCTTGAAGCAGGATTTGCAAGGTCTGCTTCAGGATTGTAGTTTATTTCTTCCAGGACTTCCTTTTCGTTGTGACAGATCTCATAGCCTGAAACTGTCATGGTCAGGGTGCCCTGCCCTTTTGTGTAGGCTCTCAGGTCGTTCATGTAGTTTTTCATCGTAGAGACCGGGACTTTTCCTCTTAGAACAGAAAATCCTTCCGAAGATTCATCAAGTGAACAGGTACCGTGCATTTTGTCCAGGTCCGTCATGAAACGGCCGGTACAGGCTTCGGGAATAACGACTTCGTAAGCGTAAACCGGTTCCAGGAGAACCGACTTTGAGTACATAAGGCCGTGGCGGACAGCTCTGTAAGTAGACTGGCGGAAGTCACCGCCTTCCGTGTGCTTAAGGTGAGCCCGTCCCGCAATCACTTCAATTTCCATGTCGGTAACAGGGCTTCCTGTGAGAACTCCCACGTGTGTCTTTTCTTCCAGGTGAGTCAGAATTAGTCTCTGCCAGTTGGTGTCCAGTTCATCAACGCTGATGTTTGAAACAAAGCGCAGGCCGGAGCCGCGGGGAAGCGGACTCATTCTCAGGTGGACTTCGGCATAGTGGCGTAAAGGTTCATAGTGCCCTACCCCTGTTACCGGTTCCAGAATCGTTTCCTTGTATGCAATGCGGCCTTCGCCGAATTCTATGTCGATTTTATACCGGTCCTGCAGAAGCTCTTTAATCACTTCAGTCTGTACCTGTCCCATGAGCATAATAAAAATCTGGTCAGTCTGTTCCGAATAATCCACCTTGATTTCCGGAAGTTCCTCTTCCAGGTCCCTCAGAATGTGCAGCATCTTTGAAGTATCAAGTCCTTCTGGAATGGCCACGGAATAAATCAAGGCCGGCTCCAGCTGATAGTTCTGCACACCATTTCCGCATCCGTAAGCCTTCCCGGCAAAAGAATCCTTCGGACCTGTTACGGTACAGATTTCTCCGGCGGCAACTTCCTTTACCTGCTCGAATTTTTCTCCGGAATAAATGCGGACTTCGTTTATTTTTTCCTCATCAAGATATTCCTTAACTTTCAGAACTCCGCCGGTAACCTTAAGGTGCGTAAGGCGGTTGTTCTGCTTGTCTCTGGAAATTTTGTAGACCACGCAGCCGAAGTCTTT
>JAZLIM010000010.1:0-4923 GCA_045617385.1 Treponema sp. | reverse complement strand
TGTTCCTCATATTTACGGTTCTGAATTATATTTTACGGAATTTGAATATTGAGAATAGATGAAAACTATCACAGTAAGCGGGGCAATTATCCTGCGCGAAAATCCAGAAACTCATACTCCTGAAATCTTTGCCACCCAGCGCGGTTACGGCGACTGGAAAGGCTGGTGGGAAATTCCAGGCGGGAAACTTGAACCTGGCGAAACTCCGGAAGAATGCATCGTTCGGGAAATCCGGGAAGAACTTGCTGCTGAAATTAGAGCTGAAAAAATTGTAGGGGTAGTGGAGTATGATTATCCGGCATTTCATCTGACAATGCATTGTATTTTGTGTACTATTGTTTCGGGAGAATTAAAGCTTCTGGAACATGAAGCCGCAAAATGGGTAAACAAGGAAACTTTACGGTCGGTAGACTGGCTTCCCGCTGACCAGTTGATACTTGATAAAATAGAAGAACTTTTGTAAGCCGGTTGGCTCTAGGAGGATAAAACAATGGAAACAAAGAAAGCACTTTCAGCACCTTTTCATAAAGGCGTAAATTTTTCATACTGGTTGAATTTTAAAAATCCCGAAGCACCGGACGCCTGCTTTATGCAAAGACAGGATTTCGTAAATGTGAAAAGTCTTGGCGCTGATGTTGTCCGCCTTCCAATGTATCTGGAACATTTCTGCTCAGCAGATAATGGCTGGAAAATTCCTGAATACTTTTTCGCATGTCTCGATAATTTTGTTACATACGCAAAGGAACTGGACCTTACAGTCATTTTCGATTTCCATAATAACACTGTTGTGGGAACTTCAACACCTGAAAATATAGAAGAAACACTGATTCCAATCTGGACTCAGATGGCAGAGCGCTATAAAGATTCTTACGAAAAAATCATTTTTGAAATTTATAACGAACCTCACGAAATCAATCTTGATATCTGGGGACAGGCTCTTACAAATACAATCAAGGCTATCCGTAAAATTGATTCAAAGCGCTACCTTATTGCAGGCGGCGGTGACTGGAACAGTTTTGATTCATTAACAAAACTCCCGGATTTTGAAGATGACCACATCATCTACACTTTCCACTTTTATGAACCCCATCTGTTTACGCATCAGGGAGCCGGCTGGAGCGGAATGGAAAGACTTACCGGAATTCCATTCCCATATGACAAAGATAAAATGCCTGCATGTCCTGAAAATCCAACAGAAAGAGAAGCCAGTTTCTTTACTAAAGAATACGACTATGAACACCGCGGAACTGAAAAAGCAATAGCTGATTATTTTGATAAATTTGTACAGTTCAGTATAGAAAGAAACGCACCTATTTATTGTGGCGAGTTTGGCGTTCATATGCCTTATGCCGACGATCAGGAACGCGTGAACTGGTATACAATAGTTGCAAAACTTCTGGAAGAAAGAAACATTGCAAGAACAAGCTGGGATTATTTTGGTAGTTTTGGAATCTTCAAAAAAAAGGAAGATCCTAAAAGATATATCCAGAAATTTCCGGACGAATTGAACAAAGATATTGTGAAAGCTCTGGGATTAAAAATTCCTGAATAATCAGTAGAATATACACCATGAAATCAAAATCTTTTTTAGTTCCTCTTTTTACTATTGCGTTCCCAATTATCCTGCAGGATTTTTTGTCTTCTTTTGTGAACATGCTGGACACAATTATGGTGGGGCAGCTTGGTGCTGTTGATATTGCAGCTGTAGGACTCGGGAACCAGATTTTCTTTGTAATGAGTCTTGGAGTTTTTGGTATTGCTTCTGGCGGCCAGATTTTCATTGCCCAGTACTGGGGAAAAAAAGATATAGATAAAATCCACAGAACCACAGGAATGATGCTTCAGCTTTCCCTGTGCTTTACTCTGCTTTTTGCAGCAGTGAGTATTCTGTTTCCTGAGTTCTGTCTTTCAATTTATTCAAAAGACCAGGAAGTTATTTCACGCGGTGCCGGTTACCTCCGCATGGTTGCGCCAAGTTACATTTTCTTCGGAGTGAATGTTTCCTTTGCCGCTTCTTCAAGAAACACTGAGCACCTTAAGCTTCCTGCAGTTGCCACAATCACTTCCGTAATTCTGAATGCGGTCTTGAATTATCTTTTCATTTTTGGTGTAAGCATCGGCGGCGTTCAGTTCATAAAGCCTCACGGAATTATCGGGGCTGCAGCTGCTACAGTAATTTCAAGAATTGTTGAAGCCGTGATTGTTACTGGCGGTGCCTATGCATTGAAATATGAGATTGCGGCGCCGCTTAAAGAATTCATCTGCAAAGACAAAAGCTTTATTGCTCATTACCTGAAAATCAGTGTTCCGGTTCTTTTTAATGAACTTTTATGGGGTTCGGGCATTTCCATGCAGTCTTCAATTTTTGCCCACAGCGGAACGCTTGTGATTGCATCCTACAATATCATGAACAGCATTTCGAATCTTGTTTACCCGATCTGTATTGGCTGCGGAAATGCAACGGCAATCATTATCGGAAAAACAATCGGGGAAGGAAAAACCGAAGAAGCAAAGAGTCTTGCCCGAAAGCAGTGCGGTTTTATTGCCGCCATGGCTTTCTTCCTGGGCTTTCTGATCATGCCTATGGCAAAGCTGATGCCGTTCATTTTCAAGGTAGAAGCCGAAGTTCTTTCCATGGCAACAGTTTTCATAATCATGCGCGGACTCATTTTTGCATTTGATGCCTTCAACATGACTTCTGTTGTGGGCGTGTTCCGTTCAGGCGGCGACACTCTTTTTGCACTGATTATGGATGTGGGATTCCTGTGGCTTCTTGCGCTTCCTCTCGGCTGGCTTGCAGTTCTTGTGTGGCACCTTCCTTTCTGGGCGGTATACCTTTGCATTCTTTCAGAACCTGTGTGCAAATCAATTGTGGGGCTTAACCGTCTTCTGAGCAACAAGTGGCTTAGAACGCTTTAGGATTTGCTTTTTCTTACGGCTTTCACTGTTTATAAAACCTGGAACTTCTACCGGATTTCATTTGAACTCTATTTATTATTCGTTTGCAAGTCGCTAAAATACTGCATTATCGAATTTCCAGACAGAGGCGAAAAATGAATTCTCTCCCTAATACTGAAATTGTTCTTCAGGTTCTTCTTTCAGTAGGTTTGATTGTTATTGTGGCAAAGTATCTTGGTATTACTGCCAGAAAAATCGGAATTCCGGAAGTTGCCGGAATGATCGTTGCAGGTCTTCTTCTGCGTTTTATTCCATGGTTCCATAACTTTGGCGGGAACGAACCGAATCTGATTTATGCAGAAGCAAATCAGTTCATTACATATATGTCGGAGATCGGGGTAATCCTGATCATGTTCTCGGCCGGGCTCAGTACAAACCTTAAGTCACTGATTAAGTCTGGCGGGAAAGCCACACTGGTTGCATGCTGCGGTGTTTTTGTTCCGCTTATTCTTGGAACAATCATGTCGTTCTTCTTCTTCGGTTTCGACGGCTTCGGTACCCCGAACTTTTTCAGATGTATGTTTGTGGGAACTATCCTGACAGCCACATCCGTAAGTATTTCTGTTGCCGTCCTTAAAGAATTCGGAAAGATCAATACAGACATCGGCCAGACAATCGTATCTGCCGCCATCATTGACGACGTTATCGGCATCATCGTTCTGACTGTTGTTCTTGGTGTAAGCTCCGGAAAGGGCGGATACTTCATGATTATCCTTAAGACAGTGCTGTTCTTCGTATTCGCAATCGTTGTGGGATTCCTGATGTACAAGCTGTTCAACTGGTACGACGCACGCCATCCACGCTCTCACCGTATTCCTATCTACGCTCTTGGTCTTGCCCTGATTTTTGCCTACTGTGCTGAACGCTTTTTCGGCATTGCCGACATCACAGGCGCTTACATTGCCGGAATCGTTCTGTGCAACCTTAAAGACGCAAAGTACATGGAATCAAAGATCGATATCAACTCGTACATGTTCTTCAGCCCGGTATTCTTTGCAAGCATCGGTCTTAAGACTGATCTTTCTGGAATGAGTACAGAAATTCTGTGGTTTGCAATTGCCTTCGTAATTGTAGGCTGTCTGAGTAAGATTATCGGATGTTCAGGTGTTTCTAAACTTATGGGCTACAGCTGGAAGGAATCTTACCAGATTGGTCTTGGTATGATGGTTCGCGGTGAAGTTGCCCTGATTGTTGCAACAAAAGGACTTTCCACAAACCTTATCGATTCAAAATACTTTACTGCCGTAATCCTTCTGATTATCGTTTCTTCAATGCTGGTTCCGGTTCTTCTGAAACAGGCATTTACCGAAAAGAATACGACTCCGCCGGCAGAAACGGTCTAGAATTGTCCCTGCCGGATGACCCTTCGGGTTATTCGCTGTCGAAAATAGCCTTGGATTCAATGAACTGACTGTAGTTGTCCTTCCACTGGTGGTGGGCATGGCAGTTGTCATAGGCTTCCAGGGCTGACTTTTCCATTTCGATTACAATCATCAGATTGTAGCGGTTGGAACGGTCAATACAGTTTTTTATCAGCTGGAATCCCTTTACTCCGGGAACTTCCAGCACTCCTTTGAAAATCCCTTCAATATCAGGAAGCATCTGTTCGAGTGCAGGTGCTTTTTCGTTGAATTTTACTATTATATGGTGTTTCATAAGCAGTCCTTATTATAGCATTGAATATCCCATTTTATAATGATAAAATTACCGCGAATAAAATTTAAATTAATTTTATAGGAGCATAAAATGATCTACACAGCAGAAGTAGAACATATGTGTCCTTTAGCTAAAGGCGCATATCATGGACCTGCACCAATTCCTGAGGAAGGAAAATGGGTTCAGGTTAAAAAGATTGAAGATGTTTCTGGTTTCACACACGGTATCGGTTGGTGTGCACCACAGCAGGGAGCATGTAAACTTTCTTTGAACGTTAAAGACGGTATCATCGAAGAAGCTCTCGTTGAA
>JAZLIM010000009.1:0-11474 GCA_045617385.1 Treponema sp. | reverse complement strand
TCTGATTTTCCGTGAACGTCGAAGTCAGATCCACCTTTACCACCACCCATTGGGAGTGTTGTAAGAGAGTTTTTAAGAACCTGTTCGAATCCGAGGAATTTAAGAACTGAAAGGTTTACTTCTGGAGAGAAACGGATTCCTCCTTTGTAAGGTCCGATAGCAGAGTTGAACTGTACACGGTAACCGCGGTTGATGTGGTATACACCTTTGTCATCCATCCATGGAACACGGAACATTACTACACGTTCTGGTTCTACAAGTCTTTCAAGGATTGCATTCTTTTTCAGCTGTGGCATTTTGTCTACAACTGGATCAAGTGTTGTGAGAACTTCTTCAACTGCCTGAAGGAATTCTGGCTGGTCAGCATTCTTTGCTTTTACATCTTCCCATACGCTCTGTACGTATTTGCTATTCATATAGGTTACCCCTTATATTGTTTCGGAACTGGCAGCCTTTATGAAGCAACGCTTCGGACCACCGTATTCCAATTTTTAAGCCCTTCAATCAGAATAATCTGAATCAAGAAACTAAAATACTGTGTGAAAAAAAGTTTGTCAGGAAAACTGAACTGCAAAGTTAAAAAGAAACAAGACTGTCCTGAACTGCTCGCCTTTGAGCAAAAGACATGTGGCATAAGCCATAATGTGAAAAGATTTCTGATGTGCACAGTTTCCGGCGCCATTGCCATTGGTAACTGTAATATTAATAATAAACTTTAGTATTAATAAAATCAACCTTAATTTTTGTTTTAGAAAAAAAACTTACTCCCGGTCGCAATCACGGCCGTCAGAACCGCTAGCTAGCGTCGCTGCATGCTGAGCGCGGATAAGAAACTATAGAACCGCGCTCAGAATGCTTCTGACGGCACGTGTTGCTCCCTTGCGTAAGTTTTCCCGCTCAAATATACCAGCAAGGTTGAATTCATTGCTTTATTATGGCTGTTACATTAAACTAAAAGGTATGGCTGTTGTAACCTATTTGGGGCATGACGCTCCTGAGCCGGATGCTCCTGTTGAGCTGCTGAAAGGAAAACGTCACCTGACATCGGAAGAGATTCACATTCTTGAAAGCAATCACAATATAAACGTAGATCCTACATGGAAGAATTTTTACGTTTCTGATTCTGCTGATGATTTTAATCCTGACCTGATCAGGGATTCATACTTTGAAGGATTCACTATTCTTGGAAAGCTGAAGTTTGCTCATGTTCAGCATAACGACCTTAAGCTTGTTACAGGGATTTTCCGTTCAAACCTGCGCAATACGGTTACAGGAGACGACAACGTAATCCAGAACGTAAAATACATGGATAATTACCGGCTGGGAAACCGTGTAATGCTTTTTAATATAGATGAAATCTGCTGTACGAATCATGCAAAATTCGGAAACGGAATTCTTAAGGAAGGCGAACCGGAATCCCACCGCATCAGAATCGGTGTTGGAAACGAAAACGAAGGACGTGCCATTCTTCCTTTTGAAAGCATGATTCCTGCAGACGCATATATATGGTCGCACTACCGTGAAGACAATGAACTCCTTGCAAGGTTCCAGGATCTAACTGAGTACTACAATGACGGAAAGCTCAATACTTTCGGAACCATTGGTGACGACACAGTAATCAAGAACACTTCTATTGTAAAAGACGTAAAGATTGGAACAAACGCATATATCAAGGGCGCCTTCAAACTCAAGAATCTGACAATCCTTTCGTCTGAAAATGAACCGAGCCAGATTGGTGAAGGCGTAGAAATGGTAAACGGTATCATGGGCTATGCGTCAAAAGCCTTTTACCAGGTTGTTGCAGTCCGTTTTGTAATCGGAAGAAACTGCCAGCTCAAATATGGTGCCCGTGTACTGAACTCTGTTCTGGGCGACAACTCTACAGTTTCATGCTGTGAAATCCTGAACAATCTGATTTATCCGTTCCACGAACAGCACCACAACTCTTCCTTCCTTATTGCTACAACAATTCAGGGGCAGTCAAACATTGCAGCCGGTGCTACAATCGGAAGTAACCATAACTCCCGCAGCCCTGACGGTGAAATCTTTGCAAAACGCGGTTTCTGGCCAGGACTCTGTTCCGACTTCAAACACAACAGTAATTTCGCAAGCTTTGTTCTTGTAAGCAAAGGAAGCTACAAGTACGAACTGGACATCAGGTATCCTTTCTGTCTGGTAAGCCCGGCAAGCAAAGATGATGAAGTGATTACAATCATTCCGGCATGGCTTTTCCTTTACGACATGTTTGCCGTAAGCCGAAACAACTTCAAATTCAAGAAACGTGACAAGCGTGTAAACATCGTGCAGCACATAGAAACAGATCCTATGGCACCTGATACAATGCAGGAAATTCTTTCGGCAATTGACCGCCTTATTGCGCTTACAGCCCTTAAGCTTCCTGAGCTGGATCCGGAACGCGCAGCCTCAGCTGAAAATCCGAAACAGCTTTATCAGATGGCAAAAGATTACATGCACCACAACGAAGAAACAAACTACACTCTTCATGACGATAAATGCCAGAAGAAATACGGTGGTACAATCCTTAAGCCTGCAAAGGCCTACAAAACATACCGCAAAGTAATCAAATATTTTGCAGCCCGGACAATCCTTGAATTCTGCAAGGAACACAAGGCAACAACCATGACAAAGGAAATCCTGGCAGAGATCAAAACCCTTCCTCTCTACACAGAATGGGAAAACGTTGGCGGCCAGATCATTCCTTCAGAAAAGGTTCGGGAACTTCTTCTGAAAATCAAGTACGGCGAATTCAATTCGTGGGATGAAGTTCATACATTCTATGATGAATGTGAACGGGACTATTCAGAATACAAAGTGCGTTACGCCGTTTATCTTCTGGAATGGCTTTATTCGAGACCGGCAGAAGAATTCACTGTTAAGCTTTTCAACAACATCGTGGAAGACGTAAGTACAATTTCCGACGAAATTTCCAATTCTTCTTACAGCTCGCGTGAAAAGGATTATCAGGATTACTACCGCCAGATGGTTTACCATTCTGTTACTGAAATGGAAAACGTTCTGGGTTCTCTCCAGGACAACGACTTCCTGAAAGACCTTAAGGCAACAAGCCGGAATTTCAATCAGGAAATTGCAGAACTCTTCCGCCAGCTTACAGAAGAAGCTGTATCCTGAACGGGTTGACATTCACGTTAAAAAGGTGGATATTTTATATATATGAAAGCAACACTTCTACTCCTTCTACTTGATGATTCTCATTCAGCATAGTGCGATTGGTAGTAGTGTATTCATTATTAAACACAGTAATTAATGGACCTGTCGCAGACGACAGGTCTTTTTTTTTGGAGGTAACACATTTATGAAAGTAAACGGAAAGTACAGACCATTTGAGCCTGTAGGAATCAAGAACCGTACATGGCCGGACAATTACATTACAAAGGCACCAATCTGGTGTTCAGTTGACCTTCGTGACGGTAACCAGGCTCTTATCAACCCAATGAGCGTAGAACAGAAACTTGAATTTTTTGACCTCCTTGTAAAAATCGGTTTCAAACAGATTGAAGTAGGATTCCCTTCTGCTTCTGATACAGAATTCAACTTCATGCGCCGCCTGATTGAAGAAAACCACGTTCCTGAAGACGTAACTCTGCAGGTTCTGTGTCAGGCCCGCGAACACCTGGTAAGACGCACATTCGAATCTCTGAAAGGTCTGAAGCACGCAATCTTCCACCTGTACAATTCAACTTCTCCTTCACAGAGAAAATACACATTCAACAAGTCAAAAGACGAAATCAAGCAGATTGCAATTGACGGAATCAAATGTGTAAAAGAATGCATTAAAGAAGCCGGCGACCTGAAAATCCAGCTGGAATACTCACCGGAAAGTTTCTCTACAACAGAAATCGACTATGCACTGGAAGTTTGTGAAGCAGTAAAAGATGCCTGGGGAACAGATCCTGAAAACAAGATCATCCTGAACCTGCCGACAACTGTAGAATGTGCAATGCCGAATCAGTTTGCAGACCAGATTGAATATTTCTGTCAGCACATTTCTGACCGTGAAAACGTAATCATTTCCCTGCACAACCACAATGACCGTGGTGAAGGCGTTGCCCAGTGTGAACTTGGTATGCTTGCCGGTGCTGACCGCGTAGAAGGATGTCTCTTCGGAAACGGAGAAAGAACTGGTAACCTGGACATTGTTACAGTTGCTCTGAACATGTTCACTCAGGGTGTAGATCCTGAACTGGACTTTACACACATCGAACAGATTGCAGAAGTCTATACACGCGTTACAGGAATGGAAATTCCTCCACGCCTTCCTTATGCCGGTGAACTGGTATTCACAGCATTCTCAGGAAGCCACCAGGATGCAATCCGCAAGGCTCTGGCTGCCCGCATCAAGATGGCAGAAAATGATCCTTGGGATGTTACTTACCTTCCAATCGATCCTCACGACATTGGACGCCAGTACGAAGGAATCATCCGCATCAACAGCCAGAGTGGAAAAGGCGGTGCCGCATATATTCTGGAAAAGCACTATGGAATCATTGCTCCAAAATCAATGCACCCTGCAGTTGGCGCTGTAGTTCAGGCCGTTGCCGACGGTGCACAGCGTGAGCTGGCTCCAGAAGAAGTTTACGACACATTCGAAAAGACCTGGCTCAAAACAAAGAGTCCTCTCAACGTTCTGGAAATTTCGGAACGTCACCTGGAAGGCGAACGCGGGCTTGAAGAAGATCAGGAACAGGTAGCCCTTATGGCAACCGTAGAATGGGACGGAACAAAGATTGCCGTTGCTTCAAAAGGAAACGGACCTCTGGACGCTTTCGTAACTGCCATGAAACAGACTCCTTGCCCTGCTTTCAACATTACAAGCTTCCACGAACACTCAATCGGTGAAGGTTCTGATACAAAAGCTATTGCTTATGTAAACATTACTATTGAAGACGGAAGTCAGGTATGGGGTGTTGGTAAATCTTCAAACGTTGGACGTGCCGGTATTGCTGCCGTAGTTTCAGCCTTGAATTACCACGCTGCACACAAAGAATAGAACTATGAAACAGTACACTGCCTGCCTTATAGGAACTGGAAGAATCGGATTTTCCCTTGGCTTTGACAAAAAGCGCGAACAGCCGGCAAGCCACACAATGGCCTTGCTCAAGGAAAAACGGATCCGGCTTGTGGCAGGCTGTGATACTGACAAAGAAAAACTGGAGGCCTGGGGCCGTTATGTTCCGGGCGCCAGGACCTTTTCTGATGCAGACACAATGCTTTCAGAAATCAAAACAGACATCATCGTAATTGCAGTAAACGAAGATGCTCATCTTGAAGCCGCTATCAAAGCCATCAACGCAAAACCAAAACTTGTAATCCTTGAAAAACCTGTTGCCCTGAACAGCGAAAACGGAAACCGCATAAAAGAAGAAGCAGAAAGATGCGGAGTTCCCGTAATGATCAACCACGAACGCCGTTTTGCAAAAGATTACAGAATCGCAAAAGACTACATCCCAAAGATTGGAAAGATGCAGGCAATCAAAGCTACTCTTTTTTCCGGCATGCGCGTTTATTCTGCAAAGAACGAAGATGACGGCGGCTACAGCCTCCTGCATGACGGCACTCATCTTGTAGACATAGTTCAGTTCTTCCTGGAGCCTCTTCCGGCTTTGGGAAAGAGCGAAGAACACTGCATCCTGCAGAACCCTGTAATTACGGGCGTTCATTATGATGAAAAGGAGCCGGAAGTAATAAGAAATCTTTCAGCTCATTTTTCACACCCAGACTGTTCCAACATCACAATGGAATTTTCCGGACGGAGCCGTTATTTCGGCTTCGAAGTAGAAATCACCGGAACTGAAGGCAGAATAAAAATCGGGAACGGCTTCGCCGAATGCCAGAAGCGTGAAGAATCTAAACTTTACACAGGATTCTATTCGCTTGCAAAAGACAAGTCGGTAAAGTTCCCAAAGAAAACAGGATACTTTGCAAACATGATTTCGGGCGCCTGTGATTTTCTTGACGGAACTGCCCCGCTCTATTCTTCCCTTGAAAACGGACTCAACGTTCTCCACACCCTGGAAGAAATCAAAAACGCAGTTCTTTCGCTGAAAGATTAGAAAGTGTAGTTTCCGCCAATTGTCAGGCTTGTACCAGGCCCCGGATAGCCGGAAACTTCTGTGTATTTAAAATCAAAAATATTTTTCCAAAGCAGATAAATTCCGGTTTCGTGTTTCCCTTTTTTTATTTTGAAATCAAAACGGGCATCAAGATAATGCTGAGGCGGAACAAAAGAAGTATTCTCATTTGATTCATATTTTCTTGAGACAAAACTGTAAACAAGAGAAAACTTAACAAAATCAGAAGGTGTAAACTCACCTGTAAGATTCAGTGTATGAACCGGTGTATACATAATCTGATTTCCGTAAACTCTGCTGTCGGTTGTAAGCATTGCATGACACAGCGTATAGTTTGATTTCAGTTCGAACAGTTCAAAAAGAGCCAGAGAATCAAAAGAGAAATCAAAACCATAATTTACAGATGAACCTATGTTCTGCGGATACCAAAATCCGTTTACTGAATTCCACCCGATTTTGTCGTTATAAAATATCAGGAAAGGTTTAAATGAAACATCAGTTTTACCTTTATATTCAGTTCCTGCATAAAAAGAAAATGCCGATTCCGTTTTCAAATCCGGATTTCCTTCTCCCCCTCCGCCATTATAATAAAGCTGTTCAAAAACCGGAGCCGTAACATTTCGGGATGCACAAAGAAAAACAAAAAGATTTTTATCTTCATCAAAGGAAATTCTTTTCCGAATTTCAGCTGAATAAAGAAGATCAAAATCAGGTCGTTCTTTCAGCGATTTATCGTTTCCGTTCCAGAAGAGATTTACAGGAAGTTTCAATGTAAAATCAAATCCGGAGAAACCAGCCGAAACTACAGGTTCCAGATAAAAACTTACAAGTTTGTTGGAATCACAGAAATCAAAATTCCCGCGGCTGTTAATCTCAAAATATTTTTTAATAGAACATTCTTCAGAAAGTGAAACACTCTGAACCAGAGTCGTGGTATGAACATTTGAAGCATAAGCCTCTTTTTTATAATCCAGATCTGAAATCTTATAAGAAGGTACAATTTTCAAGCGGAAGTTTTTTGAAGGAAGAAAAAAAGGAAATGCAAAGACAGTGCTTATATCCTCCTGTTTTTCATATTTGTAATACTTTCCGCCTGTACGACCGCAGTTCTGACTGTTCCACGAAAGAAAATTAGAAAAGCCAAACGTTACTCCCGGAAACTGTGCCGGAGAAAAAACTGCAGAAAAGGAATTGTTCAACAATGATCTTTCCCAGCCAGAATATATTTCTTTCCAGGATTTATAGGAATCATCAAAAACCGGTTCATAGGAAGAATCATTCGAATGTATCCCATAATGATTTGCTTCGTAGCCTCCTGAAAAATTTTCCTGAAGGATTAATGCAGAGCCTTTACTGAAAATAAAGGGATAACTTACACTGCCGTGTAACTGCCAGGAATCATTTGGCGAAACATCATACAGGGAAAAATAAGACTTACTCTGACCACCTGCCGAATAACGGGGGCGTGTGTAATCAGCGTAGAAAGTGCTGATATAAATTGAAACGGAACCGTCAGTGGAAGATGGATTTATTTTTATGGATCGTACAGAGTTTATATCAAGAGATGAAAAATCGAACTTCCCGGTGTTGGGATCGTTCATAAGAATGTCGTTTATGTAGACTTTTATGCTGGAATTCCAGAAACCGTGGAAAGTGAGTTCCTTGTTTGATTCCTTAAAAGAAACACCCACACTTTCCAGCGCTTCCTCTGTAGAAGAAAATTTTTCCAGCTCTTCTTCTGTAAGGACTGTTTCTCCATTCTCAGAAGAACCTACGCTGGTGAATAAATGGGGCAGTTTTATATCCGAAGCAGAAAGCAAAACTGAGAATGAAAAGAAAATGAAGGCTAAAGCTTTCTGCTTATGAAACATCACGATTTGTTATTATTTCTTTGATGCACCGGAATAATTCCAATTCCATGAACTATCTGTAAAATAATCAGTATTGTTATATGCAAACATTTCAACTGCTTTTGCCAGGTCTGTTACATTGTTGTAATCATTATTATAGCCACCTTCGATAAGGACATCTTTTGTATAAACAGTTTCTTCTGTACGCTTTTCAGGAACTTTCTTATCTGCTTCCAGAAACTGGAACTTTACTCCGTAATAAGAACCTACTGAAGGACTTCCATAAGGAGAGTATTTTGCCTTGAAGATAATAACTCCTGAATGTTTATCAGCAGTTTCACTGCCGTCAAATTTATTATAAACAACGTAAACTGGATTACTGTCTTTTTCGAAATAAGCATTAACATAATCATATGTATTCCAGTCAAAAACACTGAAAGTAAAAAATGAATCAGCAGCCTTTCCGGTTATATCAACAATGTTGGTTGTTGAGCAGGCAGTTGCAAAAGCAACATCGGAATGGAAGTATACATCTCCCATATTTCCGGTGAAATCACCGCAAATAGGATCATTTGCTGAAAGGTGGTAAACCCCGGCCGGAAGATTTTCAGAAGGAGTATCAGTTGCTTTCTGACATGAAATAACGTTTACAGAAACAAACAGAACCAGTGCAGTCAGAAGGGCTGCACGACCAAGAGAAGAGAGTTTTTTGAACATAATGACTCCGGAATCCAGGGCCTGCGTAGATTCCAAAAATAAGATTGCATATCCATACGGACCGCATGGGAAAGCCTTCACAGAAAGATTTCCCAGTCTGCACCAAAGTTTCCTGACTTGAACCTGAAAGGAAACGTCTTCCCGAAGTTCTTGGAACTTCAGTGACCGGCCATAGGGCCAGTTTCCTTCTTGCGGAGATTCCGCCGGTTCTTACAGTTGCGCACCCAGCCCGTGATTTGCACACGGTTCCATTGAAATGCAGACTAAATTACTAGGATTATATCAGAAAGCGGTATTTTCTTCGAGTATATGGTTTCCTTATTGTTTATTTTCGGGCCATTAATTAGACTTGCAGTGACTTTTATTGAAGGGAAACAGACTTATGACAGATATTTTCAGACAAGTTTTTACTGACCCTCACTTTTTAAGTGCCTTTATTCAGACTGTTATTATCATTCTTCTGGGATTTTTTTTCAGGCGGAAAAATCTTGTTGGCTCTGAAGGAAAAGCAGTTCTTACAACTCTGGTCTGGAAGCTTTCGGTACCATGTTTTGCCTTCAACGCCTTCATGCAGGATTTTGACCCGGTAAGTTTTTCTTCCAGCATCAGGCTTTTCTTCCTGGCCATAGTTTTCTATATCATTCTGATTTTTACCGGCCGTCTGCTCTTTACGAAACTCGGGAAAGGACGGGCTTTGATTGCAGGACTCTTCGTTGCCATTGGCCAGACAACACTGTTTTCCATGCCGATTCTGCAGTCAATTTATGACGGGGTGGCCCCGGAAGTTCTGCTTTACATAAGTACAATTTCCATTGTGTTCAGAATCTTCGTCTACATAATCAGTTTTTCAATTATTACCGGAGAAAGGTTCCGGGCCGGAAATATAGGATCTTCACTTAAAAAGATTTTTGTAACGCCAATAATGATTGGGATGTTCCTTGGAATTGCAGCATTTCTTCTTCAGAACAGACTTCCTTTTTTACGCCTTGATAAATCTATGCCTGTTCCTTATGTAACGGTAAAATCTCTGGCACAGCTTCTTTCGCCATTAACCATGTTCCTTGTAGGACTTACCATAGGCGAAGCCCGTTTTGCAGAAAGCCTTAAAGACAGAACTGCCTGGACCATTGCCCTCTGCAGAAACTTCCTGGCTCCTGTGATTCTGCTCTGTATCTGTACGGTTCTTCATAAAAGCGGATTATTCAGGTTCAGCCTGCTTTCACTTATTTCCATAATCATAGGTTTTTCAGCCCCTATAAGCGTTACTTTGAGCGTCATGTGCCTTCAGGCAAAAAAGGAAGAAGTGCTTTCAAGCCGGGCCTGCCTGATTTCTACCCTGCTCACAATTGTTTCGCTTCCGATTATGTTCGTTCTTTGCCACGCTTTCTGGACTTATATGTTTTAGAAAGATCCTCTTTCGGGCACTGTTTTTAGTCTAACGGGCCTTGATACTGTGGAAGGGCCTGTCAGACTGTTATTGCCACGCCGATACTTCTGTGCGGGTAATGGGTGCTGACGCAACGGGACTAACGTCCCTGTGAGGCAATTCTTCTGAACAGGAAAAAATAAATTAAAAAAAACACCCCCGGAGCTGAACTTTTCAACCCCGGGGGTGTATATGTTTTTCAGTGATTAACTGAAATTATTTTACGATAATTTTTGTAACTACGATGGCATTATCAGCAACACCATTTGAACCAACTGTAATAAATGCAGCATCAGAAGGAATTTCTACTTCTGTATCTTTTGGTGAAGCTGCTGGGTCAAGATAAACATCTTTTCCATCAATTCTTCCACCCCATGGATCGCTTCCTGCTTTCATGAATCCGACTGTAACTTTTCCAGAATTTACCATTGTTACAACTGCTTTCTTTCCAGCAGATCCATCTGGAAGAGGAATAGCAACCTGTGTATAATCACCCTCTCTTGTAGGATTCATAGCAATTACAAGACCATCAGCTGTATTATTGATAATGTTTCCGTAACCAACTTTAGCTTTTGAAAGGTCTACTGTTACATCTTTTGCTTCTGGAGCTCCTGTTCCTGAATCTCCTGAAGAAGAGTTGCTACATCCGATGAAGAGTGCAGCTGCCATTGCTACGAGAGCGAGTACTTTTGTAAGTTTTTTCATTTAATTTTTCCTTCGGGTATTACCCCGTGTTTGTGTTTTTCAGAGCCTCAGAGACACGCTCCGAGGGGTTCCTCCTATATGAAAAATTGTACCACAGTTCCCTAAGGTGTCAATTAAAAAATTCATTGTTTAGAGATATTTTACTTAATAAATTATTATTTTTAAGTAATGGAGATTTACACTCCGAAAACTTCCTGGGCATAATGCACTGTATCAAGGGCATCTTTTGCGTATCTGTCGGCCCCGATCATATCGGCATATTCCTGAGTAAGAACGGCACCGCCTACAACGGTTTTACAGCCCGGAGCTTTTTTATGCAGCAGTTCTATGGTTTCCTTCATGGCAGGAACGGTTGTTGTCATAAGAGCCGAAAGCCCTACAAGCTGAACGTTATTTTTCTGAACTGCTTCCAGTATTTTTTCAGGCGGAACATCTTTTCCAAGATCAATTACATCAAAATCATAGTTTTCAAGAAGCACCTTTACGATGTTCTTTCCGATATCGTGAATGTCGCCGTGAACTGTGGCCACTACAACTTTTCCTTTCGGTTCACCTTTCTTTCCTGTTCTTGAAAGATACTCCTTGATTACTTCAAAGGCCCACTTTGCAGCCTCTGCCGACATAAGAAGCTGAGGAAGGAATACGGTTTTCTTTTCAAAGCCCTTT
>JAZLIM010000008.1:0-5407 GCA_045617385.1 Treponema sp. | reverse complement strand
AAGTTAAAGTAACTGTAAAAGAAGGCGCCAAAGTAAACGGTACATGTGTTGTACCAAACAAAGGCGTAAAGACAGTTAAGGTTAACGTTGTTGTTGAGTAGCGTCTGAATAGCTCATAAAAAAACCGCAGATTATCATCTGGGGTTTTTTTTATTTATCAAATGGTCCCTGAGCCTGTCGAAGGGCCCATTTGATTATTGGGAAAAGCCGATGCGGTGAAAACTCGTTATGAACTGACGCGAAGGAGCAAAATGTGATGTGCAGGGCACTTTGGGCGTGGCCTTATAGTTTCCTATACACGCCCAACGTGCAGCGCATTATTGCGCGGCCTGCACATCCATTTTGTAACTGGAAGTCAGTTCATGCAGCAATGCCTCATTTCGTCTTTTTCGTTATACGACAGCTTTTTTCTTCCATACGCCGGACCAGTAGCGGATAAGGCAGACAATGCCGGTTACTGACCAGGTAATGCAGTTCGTCCACCAGACACCCCAGTATCCAAGAGCGGTGCGGGTCAGAATCAATGCACCGCTTATCCGGACAATTACTTCACAGATTCCGTTAATCATAGAAAAGCCGGTGTCGCCCGCACCGTTCAGAAGTCCGCGCGGAATGTAAATCATTCCAAGCCCGGTATAGGCCAGGGAAGTGATTGTGAGAGCTTTTGCGCCGATTTTAATTACATCAGGATCGTTTACAAACAGCAGACATATTTTCTGGCCCAGAGTGTGCATCACCAGAAGCATTGTAAGAGCAAAAAGAACTGCCATTGTTACACCGCGGCGGAAACCTTTCTTTACGCGTTCCTGGTCGTGGGCTCCAACGTTCTGTCCGGTGTAGGTGCTCAGTGCATTGGCAAGACTCTGGAAAGGCTGGTGAACAAGACTTTCAACGCGGCCTGCAATAGTGTATGCGGCCATAACGCTTGGCCCGAAACGGTTTACAGTACTCTGCAGTGTAATCACAGAAACAGAAATCAGCGAGTTCTGCAGGGCAATCGGAACGCCAAGCTTGATAGACATAAGGATGATGTGTTTGTTCGGCTTGAGTTCTTCTTTGTTCGGACGGAAATATTCGTTTTTGTGAATTGCAAAAACGAGGCATCCGATGGCAGAAGCTGCCTGGGAAATCAGAGTAGCAAGGGCCACGCCTGTAACTCCCCAGCTCATTTTTACTACAAAGATCAGGTCCAGCGCGATGTTTACTACAGAACTGACCATAAGGAAATACAGCGGAGTTTTGGAATCGCCCAGGGCGCGGAGGATTGATGAAGTCCCGTTGTAGAACGCCATGAATATGATGCCCCAGCCGCATGTAATGCGCAGGTAAGAAACTGAAAGACTTCTGATGTCGTCAGGGACTCGGAGGAACTTCATGATTCCAGGTGCAAAGATAAGGACAAGCAGGGCAACCAGAATGGATGTTGTTGTCAGAATGTATACAGACGAAGCTACGGTCCGTTTTACACTGGCGTCATCGTGGGCGCCGAAGTACTGGGAAACGATTACTCCTATACCGATTGAAAGTCCTGAACTCAGGTTAATGAAAAAGAAAGTCAGGGCACCGCAGGCACCTACGGCGGCCAGGCTTTCGGCTCCTACAAAGCGGCCTACAATGATTGAGTCGAAAATGTTGTAGAACTGCTGGAACAGATTTCCGCATAAAAGTGGAAGAGCAAAAAGTAAAAGGTGCTTTGTTGGAGAACCTTTTGTCATATCAGTTGTCATGAGAATAATACTAGCGCTTTGGAGAAAATTAATATATGAAGAAAAAACGATAGAATTGTAAAATCCCGTTTTTTCCACTATGCTCATGGTTATGAAAGAACTCGAACTTAAATACGGTTGTAACCCGAACCAGAAACCGGCAAGGGTATTTGTAGAAGACGGCGATCTTCCAGTTACAGTACTGAACGGAAGACCGGGATACATCAACCTGCTGGACGCACTTAACGGATGGCAGCTTGTAAAAGAACTGAAAGAAGCAACAGGACTTCCTGCAGCTACATCTTTCAAGCACGTTTCTCCAGCCGGAGCTGCAGTAGGACTTCCACTCTCAGATACACTCAAAAAGATTTACTTCACAGACAATGTTGAACTTACTCCACTGGCTTCTGCTTACGCACGCGCCCGCGGTGCAGACCGCATGTCATCTTTCGGTGACTTCATTTCTCTCTCTGACGAATGTGACGAAGCAACAGCTCTCCTTATCAAGAAAGAAGTTTCAGACGGTGTAATTGCTCCTTCATATTCAGACAAAGCTCTTGAAATCCTTAAGGCAAAGAAAAACGGAAACTACTGTGTTCTCCAGATTGACCCGAACTTTGTTCCACCTGCAATCGAAACAAAAATGGTTTTCGGTGTAACATTCGAACAGGGACACAACTTCCTTAAAATCGACAACTCTTGTCTTGAAAACATTGTTACAAAAAACAAGAACCTTTCAGAAGATGACAAACGCAATCTTGTAATCTCTCTTATCGTTCTCAAATACACACAGTCAAACTCAGTTTGTTTCGTAAAAGACGGACAGGCAATCGGTATTGGTGCCGGCCAGCAGAGCCGTGTTCACTGTACACGTCTTGCCGGACAGAAAGCCGACAACTGGTGGCTCCGTCAGAGCCCGCAGGTTCTTGGACTTCAGTTCGTAGACGGAATCAAACGTGCCGACCGCGACAACGCAATCGATGTTTACATCGGTGCTGAATACATGGACGTTCTTGCTGAAGGCAAATGGCAGAACATCTTCAAAGTAAAACCTGCTGTATTCACACAGGAAGAAAAAGAAGCATGGCTTAAGCAGAACACAAACGTTGCAGTTGGTTCGGATGCTTTCTTCCCATTCGGAGACAACATCGAACGTGCACGCAAATCTGGTGTAACTGTAGTAGTTCAGCCAGGCGGATCAGTTCGCGATGACCTTGTAATTGAAGCTGCCGACAACTACAACATGGTTATGGCCTTCAACGGAATTAGACTTTTCCATCACTAATTTGCGGTGGGCTCGCGCCCATCACTAATTAGACATATTAGAGATAATTTATAAAAGTATGATATAATAAAAGCAGTCTTTTTTTCTTTAAGGACTGCTTTATTTTTTAACGGAGGTCTTCATTTATGTTTAACGGACTTATGCCTTCAGAAGATTTGATAAAGGATTATTCTCTTGCCGAAAAGAAACAGGTTCCTTATGTAGTACGCGGAAATGTTGTAGTAACAGTCTGCTTTTTCTTTTTCTCAGTAATTCTGACTTTGGGGAAAATGCGGCTTATAGGGCTTGCTTCAATTATTCCTCTTGGGATTTTGATTTCGGCAATGTTTATGCTGAAAAAAGGCAAGCTTTATAAAGGTTCCCATTTTCTTTCTGTGGGACTTATTTTTGGAATTGCATTGATCGGCTTTGTGGCGCCAACTTATAATTCATCCCTTGTTCTTTATCGCCAGGCTTTTTTTATTGTCGTAATGTGTCTGATTAACATGGTTGTTGCGTATCAGCCGAATCAGATTGCATATTTTTCAATCTGTTCTCTGGTTCTTTGGTTTGCGTCAGTGGGACTCCGATATGGATATCTTTTTAAGAGAGATATGGTTGGGGCACTGATGAACAGTGCAGTGAATACTCTGGCAATTCTTGTTTCAAATATGGTAATCATCAATTTCAAGAAACTTACACGAAATCTGATGAACAGTTTTGAATCTACAAATGAAACATCGCAGGCTGCACTTGCAAAAGTAACAGCAGTTGTTCAGGAATCTAAAGAAGGACTGAATATTGGTCAGAAGCTGCAGGATTCAACAGATATCGCTTTGACAAGTGCAGGCCGTATTGAAGAACTTTATCAGTTCCTTGATGGGGAAGCAAATAATCTGCATGATCAGGTAAGTATGCTTGATGAAGCGGGAAACAAGGTTGTGGATCAGTCTGAGAAGATGCGAAACAGTGTTAATCTTCAGACTGCGGCAATTACCGGAGTTTCAGCACAGATGGAAATGATGTCTGGAAATATTTCTAACATCAATGAAATTGCAGAAAAACAGCGAAGCGGAATCAATGCAACTCTTGAATCTCTTGCAGCCCAGCAGAAGCTTCTGGAACAGCTTGTCCGTCAGGTTGAAAAAGTAAAAGGGTCTTCAGATCAGATTGCTGACATTGTTAAGACAATCAACTCAGTTTCAAATCAGACAAAACTTCTTGCTATGAATGCTTCTATTGAAGCGGCTCATGCTGGAATTGCGGGAAAAGGTTTCAGCGTTATTTCTCTGGAAATCAGAAAGCTTTCAGAAGAAACTGCAAGAAACGCAGACAAGATTAATGAAACACTTGAAGAAAATGCATCAATCGTCAGTGAAACAACTGCTTCGGTTAATGAGTTTGCCGCTTATACAAGACAGAGTTCTTTGGAAATGACAACAACAATGAAAGCTATTGAAGATATTCTTGCCGGCATTTCAGATATGAATGCTGGATCTCAAGATATGCTTAATTCTCTTCAGACTGTTGTAAAGAAATCTGATGAAAATATGGAAATGGTTGATACTGTAAACCATGAGGTCCGCGGACAGGGAAGTGCGATCCGTCAGATTTCAGACTTCTCTGAAAATCTTCTTGGCCGCGTAAATGAACTTGAAGAAATGCTTACAAATATTAAAAACGCTGTCACTGAAATTAAATCGCATGCCGCTGACAATCAGTCTGTTGCAGAAAAAATTTCTGCTGCAATCAATTAATTTTTATTGGAGAAAAATGTGACATTAAAAGCAAAACAAATCACAGCTCTTTGCGTTCATTCTGTAATAGTAATTATGGAAGTTTTCGCAATTCTTTATTCTGGGTCTTATCAGGGAACAAGACTGTTTATCTTTTTTACTGAACTTTCAAATATTCTGGGAGGTGTGGTTTCCCTGATTTACGTCTGCTTCCTTATTGCTAATATGAAAAAAGGAACAGAGCTTCCTGAATGGCTGAAGGTTTTACGATTTGTTTCTGCCAGTGCTCTGGCATTAACCTTCTTTACTGTAATTTGTGTTCTTGCGCCTCTTGCTTCCCTTGAACCGGGAAACACTTTGCATGGTTCTTACATCGGATACCTGACTTATAAATCCTGTATCATCACCCATACTTTTGGTCCAATCACCGTAATGCTTTCTTTCCTGTTACTGGATGATTTCAATACAGAAAAATTCAAAAAAGTGTGGTTTGGAATTATTCCTACAACTTTGTATGTTGCAGTTTCGATTACTATGAATGTTCTGAAAAAATGGTACGGCCCATATCCGTTCCTTCATGTTTATGAACAGCCGGTATGGGCAAGTGTACTCTGGTGCTTTGCAATGCTTGCATTTTCTTTTGTACTTTGCATGGGATTATGGTTTGCAAAGAAAGGAATGAATAAGAGAAGAAAATAATA
>JAZLIM010000007.1:0-7847 GCA_045617385.1 Treponema sp. | reverse complement strand
CAGGCAACAGCTACAATCGAAGTTGCTAAAGCACGTGATGAATACTACAAAAAGACAGGTATCTATATTCCAATCTGTTCAGACGGTGGAATCGTACACGACTATCATATTACTCTGGCTCTTGCTATGGGTGCTGACTTTGTAATGCTCGGACGTTACTTTGCCCGCTTTGATGAATCTCCAACAAACAAACTTATCGTAAACGGTAACTATGTAAAAGAATACTGGGGTGAAGGTACAAACCGCCCCCGTGACTGGCAGCGTTATGACCTTGGCGGAAAGAAGGGAATGGCCTTTGAAGAAGGTGTTGATTCATACGTTCCTTACGCCGGTTCACTTCATGACAACGTTGCTACAACAACTGCAAAAGTTATTCACACTATGTGTAACTGTGGTGTTGTTACAATTCCTGAACTCCAGGAAAAGGCAAAGATTACTCTTGTAAGTGCTGCATCTCTCCGTGAAGGCGGTGCTCACGACGTTGTTGTTAAGAACACAGTAAAAGCAAACTAATAGCGGTTACTGAACCATTTGAAAAACAGAAAGCCTGCTGAAAAGATTATTTCTTTCTGGCAGGCTTTTTTTTTGTGAAATTGACTATATATTTGTATTGTTTTGTAAAATTCGTTATATTTAAGGAATATGGCAAATTTATTGAACAGCGATAAAATCGTAATCCGCGGAGCCCGCGAACACAATCTTAAGAATATTGATGTAACAATTCCAAGAAACCGCCTGGTAGTTATTTCAGGTCTTTCAGGTTCGGGAAAATCTTCCCTGGCTTTTGACACTCTTTTTGCAGAAGGCCAGCGCCGTTATATGGAAAGCCTTTCTTCATACGCCCGTCAGTTTCTTGGGACTATGGACAAACCGGATGTTGACCTTATTGAGGGACTGAGTCCTGCCATATCTATTGAACAGAAATCAACAAACAAGAATCCTCGTTCAACCGTTGGAACAATTACCGAAATATATGACTATTACCGTCTCCTCTTTGCAAGATGCGGCCATGCACATTGTCCTGAATGCGGAAGGGAAATTCGTGAACAGAGTGTAGACCAGATCATTGATTCGGTAATGAGCTGGCCTGAGGGAACAAAGCTTCAGATTCTGGCTCCTGTTATCCGTGGAAAGAAGGGTGAGCACCAGAAGATTCTTGATGATGCAAAGAAGCAGGGCTTTGTACGTGCCAGAATTGACGGTGTTGTTGCAAGCCTTGATGATCCAATCAAACTGGACAAGCAGAAAAAACACACAATCGAAATTATCATTGACCGTATTGTCCTTAAGGAAGACGTAAGGTCCCGACTTTCCGATTCCATTGAAACAGCCCTTACAGCCTCTAACGGAATCATCATTGTAACAAAACGTGAGCCGGGAGAAGAAAGCGATACTGAAGTTTTCTTCAGCCAGAAGAATGCCTGTCCTGACTGCGGTATTTCCATTCCGGAACTTCAGCCGCGTCTTTTTTCGTTCAACAATCCTTTTGGCGCCTGTCCGGAATGTACAGGTCTTGGCGAAAAAATGGAGTATGCAGTTAATCTTCTTATTCCTGATGATAGTCTTTCAATTGCTGAACACGGACTTGCACCTTATTCTCCTACAAGCCAGTGGAATATGACCCGTCTTCAGGCTGTTGCCGACGAATACGGTTTCGGCCTTGATACACCGATCAACCAGCTTACTGAAAAACAGTATGACATGCTTATGAACGGTTCAGACAAGCCTCTTCACTGGATTTACTACAAGCAGAGCGGATCGGGAATGAGTGAATATAATGAACCGTGGCCTGGTGTTATGAACGACATGCGCCGCCGTTACATAGAAGCCTGGGGTGACCAGATGAAAACTAATCTGGAAAAGTACATGAACCACCAGCTCTGTACATGCTGTCACGGAAAAAGACTCAGAAACGAAGCCCTTGGCGTTACCGTTGGCGGAAAAAACATCATAGAAGTAACAGAACTTTCGGTTTCAGAATCAATTGAATTCTTCGATAACCTTCAGCTTACAGAAAGTGAAGCAAAGATTGCTTCTCAGGTCATGAAAGAAATCAAATCCCGTCTGCGTTTCCTTCAGAATGTAGGCCTTGATTACCTTTCCCTTGAACGTGCCGCTGAAACTCTTTCGGGCGGTGAAGCACAGCGAATCCGCCTTGCAACTCAGATCGGTTCAGCTCTCTGCGGTGTTATGTACATCCTTGATGAACCGAGTATCGGACTTCATCAGAGGGATAACCAGCGCCTTATAGACACCCTTACAGCACTCCGCGATAACGGAAATACTGTAATTGTTGTTGAACACGACGAACAGACTTTACGTACTGCCGACTACCTCGTTGATATCGGACCTGCAGCCGGTGTTCACGGTGGTCAGGTTGTTGCCGCTGGTACTCCTGAAGAAGTGGCAAAAGTTCCTGAAAGCCTTACAGGGCAGTATCTTGCCGGAACGCTTCGTATGGATATTCCGACCGAACGCCGCAAAGGAAACGGAAAATTCATTTCCGTCAGAGGCGCTTCTGAACATAACCTTAAAAACGTAGACGTTGATTTCCCGCTTGGAACCTTTACATGTATTACAGGGGTTTCTGGCTCAGGAAAATCAACTCTCATGAGTGATATTCTTTATCCGGCACTTTCAAATAAAGTAATGCGCACAAAATATGATGTGGGAGCCTGCACCGAAGTAACCGGTTTTGAACACATCGACAAGGTCATTAATATTGACCAGTCACCGATCGGGCGTTCACCTCGTTCAAACCCTGCCACTTACATCGGGGTTTTTGATGCTATTCGTGACCTTTTTGCAAGCCTTCCGGATTCGAAAAGCCGCGGCTATGCCAAGGGACGGTTCAGCTTCAATGTTAAGGGCGGCCGCTGTGAAGCCTGCCAGGGAGCTGGAACAAATCTTATAGAAATGAACTTCCTTCCTGATGTTTACATTGTGTGTGACGTATGTGGCGGAAAACGATTCAACCGCGAAACTCTTGAGGTATGTTACAAAGGCAAGAATATAAATGATGTCCTTAATATGACTATTGATGAAGCCTGCGATTTCTTTGTAAGCATTCCTCATATTTCAAGAAAGCTTGAAACCCTGAAGTCAGTAGGGCTCGGATACATCCAGCTCGGGCAGTCAGCCCTTACTTTGTCTGGGGGGGAAGCACAGCGTGTTAAGCTTGCAAATGAACTTGCCCGTGTTTCCACCGGAAAGACACTCTACATCATGGACGAACCTACAACGGGACTCCATTTTTATGATGTAAAACAGCTTATGGCTGTAATCCAGAGACTTGTAGACCAGGGAAATACTGTTCTTATGATTGAACATAATCTTGATGTAATCGGGCAGTGTGACCACATTATTGATCTTGGACCTGAAGGCGGATTCCGCGGAGGAAATATTCTTGTTACGGGAACCCCTGAACATGTGGTAAAATGTAAGGAAAGCCATACAGGACGATTCTTGAAAGAAGTTCTTGAAAAGAAATAATCCTTTTACGGTTTTTACTTGATATGAAAAAGTTTTTTCTGGCATTTATTTTTGTTTTCTCTTCTCTGTTTCTCTTTTCTCAGGAAGTTACCACAATTAACATCCTGAATGCCCAGAAAACTGAATATAAAAAAGACCCTGAAACCGGAAACGAAACAATCCTTCTTGATGGAGCTGTTGAACTTTCCGTTACCAAGGGAAACGTAAAGACTACTGTTACTTCGGGAAAAGTTTCCTATGACCGTGTTACCAAAATGCTTTATGCAGAAGGTGATGTTCATATGGTTTCTACGGGGAGTGCAGCCGGTGACGAAAACGTTACTGCCAGATCCCTTATTCTGAATACTTCAACTCTTGAAGGTGTTTTTGACGGAGGACGTGTTGTCCAGACAAAGAGTGATGCCATCAATCTTCCATCCGGGTCAACTCTTGTAGTATTCTCGCACATATTCGGAAAATCAGAATCAAATATCCTGACTTTCAAGAATGCATCCATGACTTTCTGTGATGACGAGGACCCTCACTGGAAGATCAACGCATCCCGTATGTGGCTTCTTTCGGGCGGTGAATTTGCATTCCTTAATGCTGTTCTTTATGTCGGCCCGGTTCCTGTTCTTTATCTGCCGGCTTTTTACTATCCAAAAAATGAACTGGTTTTCAATCCGGTTTTCGGATACCGCCAGCGTGAAGGCTATTATGTAAATACAACGGCTTATCTTTATGGAAGAAAGCCTCTTAATACATCCGGTTCAATATCATCTTCTTCCGATGATGACGAAACAAAAGCAGCCCTTGATTCCCTCTATAACTTCATGAAGCCAAGTACTCTTAAGGAACAGAAACTGGAAGGTATTGTTCTTCATAATCTTGATGAAGACTACAAGGGAAATACATCCAGATACCTGAAAGTGATAGGAGACTGGTATTCAAATCTTGGTTTCCTTGCCGGGGTTGAAGGTGACCTCCTGCCTGAAAAAGGACCGTTTTCAAAAATGTCCTTTGCCCTTGATTTAGGATTCAGTAACACCATTTTCAGAAACGGAGGCTATTACACAAATATTTCGTCTGCCGGGCAGAAATACTGGGATGATTCAAACTTTATGGGACTTTCGCTGCCGTTCCGTTACAGAGGCGACATAGAATTTGCCCTTTCAAAACCAATCAAGATTTCAGTTTCTCTTCCTGTTTATTCGGATCCGTATTTTACTTATGACTTTCTTACAGAAAGAAGTGAGAACCTGAACTGGATTTCAAGCGTAAGGGAACTGCTTGAAAAAGGAAAGGATGATGATGAAAGTATCACAGAAGTTTCATCCTTTACATGGCAGGTTACAACAGGGTATTCACCGAACATTCCGCAGGTCATGAAGCCTTTTATCAGTTCCTTCTCCATCAATACAACCTCGTCTCTGAATATTTCTTCAATCAGTGACAGAACTCTGAAAGATACATATAAGGATGGATGGAGTTCCTATACACCAAGAAGACGTTTTTATTATCCGTCGCAGCTTACTCCGGTCACAGCAAATATTTCCCTTTCAGGAACTCTTTTCCAGTGGCCGCCGGCTTCAGGTTCAGGAAAACCTAAAAATCAGGGTACCCAGCTTTTTACTGCTTTAAGCAAGCCTGAAAACCTTATGACTGAAGAAGAGCTTAAGGTTCTGGAAGAGGCACGGTTAGCCCGGGAAAATAAAGAAAAGGAAGAAGCTGCTATAAATGAAAGTGAAGGGGAAGCAGAAGATTCTGAAAAGGCAGCTCCTGAAACAAAAACTGAGGAAAAAGCTGAAGCTGTGGCTGCAAAAGAACCACAGGAAGCAGAATCAGCTGAAACTGAAAGAAAAGTTCCTTTCTTTGAAGATAATGTTACACTTCCAAAGCTTTCATATTCACTTTCTTCTGCAAGTGCGCCGGAAGGCTTCAGATATTCTTTGAGTTATTCCGCAAATCCTTCGGTTACAACCCAGCTTTCTTATGCTTCAGACGGCCTTGATACCGCAGATGATTTTACCTGGGACCGTTACCGTTCTTTCATGTACACTGTAAAATCTCCGGTAAATCTGAACAGCTCCCTTTCTTACGGGGGAAGTTTCTTTTCTATGAGCAACAAAGTTTCTTACCAGCCAGTCTGGCAGGAACACCCGGTTCTTTCAAATGATACTTCCATTGGTGGCTATTCTGAAAGTTCGGCTAATGCTCTTCGTAAAACTGACTATACTGCCCAGAAACAGGATATTGTGAATTCAAACTCCATTTCTTTCAGGCCTTTTGCATATCTTCCTGTAATCAGTGAAACAGGACTTGTATGGGATACAAACATTAAAGTGTTCCGCCGTGAATTTATCGGAGATGAAGAAAATCCTGAATATGACAATATCTGGGCAGAATGGGATGATGATTCAATTTCAGTAAACTCGCTCAGTCTGATTCTTGCTACAAAGGAACTTGAAAACCGCTTCAAGCAGTCACTTACATTCTCTGCGTCTCTTCCACCGCAAAACCAGAAATATTCGGCAACTCTCGCTCTTGTATTTCCTTTCGTAAATATGAATTTCTCTGCAGGAATTCATTCTGTTGAAAAGAGTGAAGGTCCTGATGAATGGGTGAAGGATCCGTTGCAGCAGTCTCTTTCAGTTTCCTGGAAACTTCTTGATTCCAACATGTCTCTTTCGGAATCTTTCAATTACAATCTGGAAGAGAACAATGCAGACAGTCTGAAAACTTCTCTTTCGTGGAAAGGCTTATCTCTAGCCTATACAATGAGTTACACAAACTCCTATGATTTCGTAAACGGTTCCGGATGGGAACTTGCAGAAGGTGGAAAAAGCTTTATTCCATATTCCATTTCTGCGTCATATACACCTTCTTCAAGAACCTTTTACAGGTGGAAGAACAGAATCTCTGTTTCGCCTGGACTTTCTACATCTCTTGTAGCAGACCTTATCCGTCCTACAAACAGTTACTTTACCTTTACACCGGCTCTTACTTTCAGACTCAATGAGTTCCTTGATATTACTTTCTCTTCAACTTCCAGAAACTCAGTTATTTACCGCTATGCACAGGATATGCTCGGTTCCGGCGGAAGAATTCCAGGTGAAACAAATATGTTCAAAGACCTCCTGAATTCTTTCCGCTTTGATGATGAATCCCTCCGAAAGGCTTCAGGCTTCAAGCTGAAATCTCTTAATATGAGCCTTTCTCATGAACTTCACGACTGGAAGTTCAAAATGTCTTTGAAAATTGAACCGCGCCTCGTTACCGACAAAGTTAACGGCGTGACTAAAAAATACTATGACTTCAGTCCGTATCTTACAATCGGTGTTGTCTGGTCTCCAATGGAAGCTATCAAGACAAGCATTGTTGATGAATACGGTGAATGGCAACTTGAATAGAACGGAAGGTTTATGGAAAACGAATTTACAATTGTAATTCCCGATAATAATGTACTCAGCTGTGTGTGCGGAACAAATGATTCAAACTTACGCCTTATTGAAAATGCTCTTGGAGTTTCTGTTTATTCCACGGGAAATGAACTTTCCATCGATACCGAGGATTATCAGATCCGTCAGAAATTCCAGTTCATAATTGACCGTATTATTGACGAAATCAATGAAGGCGGAAGAAATACAGACGATATTGTTGTTTCCGTCCTTAATACCGAAAAAAAGCCTGAAATTGGAAATATTTCTGTCTGGGTTCCGGGCGCATTCCGTAAAGTATATCCAAGAACTCAGGGGCAGGCCGAATATATTCATCTTCTTCAGACAAAGGACATGGTTTTCTGTTCGGGAGCTGCAGGAAGCGGAAAGACATTTCTTGCTGTTGCAGAAGCCTTACGGCTTATTCTTAATCACAGTAAAGGAAAACTTATAATTACACGTCCTGTAGTTGAAGCGGGGGAATCCCTGGGCTTCCTTCCGGGAGACCTCACACAGAAAATCGATCCTTACCTTAAACCGCTGAAGGATGCAATGGAAATGATTGTTCCTTCCGAAACTGTAAGAAAACTTACTGAAGCGGGAGTAATTGAAGTGGCACCTCTTGCATATATGAGAGGCCGCACATTGAACAATGCGGTAATTATTCTGGATGAAGCCCAGAATACCACCCCGAGTCAGATGAAGATGTTCCTTACCCGTATGGGAGAAAATGCAAAGGTCTTTGTTACCGGTGATGTAACCCAGATTGACCTTCCTAAACGGGTTCCTTCAGGACTTATTGACGCAAAGAATCTTTTATATAAAATTGAAGATATAGGTTTTATGGAACTTACTGCTGATGATGTAGTAAGAAACCCTCTTGTACGCAAGATTGTAAAGGCTTACGAAGAACATGAAAAAGAAGAACAGTAATACAGT
>JAZLIM010000006.1:0-2270 GCA_045617385.1 Treponema sp. | reverse complement strand
CAGTTCACGGAATCCTGGTGCAGCTGCCACTTCCAAAACATATCGATGAAGAAAAAGTTCTTCTTGCCATTGATCCTGCAAAAGACGTTGACGGATTCCATCCTGTAAATGTTGGAAACATGGTAATCGGTAAAAAAGCCTTCCTTCCATGTACTCCTCACGGAATCATCGTTCTCCTTCAGAAAATGGGAATTGAAACAAGCGGAAAACACGCCGTTGTAATCGGCCGCTCAAATATTGTTGGAAAACCAGTAAGCCTTCTTCTTGCCCGCCGCGACACAAACTGTACAGTTACAATGTGCCACACAGGTACAAAAAACATGGCTGAAATCGTAAAACAGGCAGACATTATTGTTGCTGCAAGCGGTCACCCTAACACAGTTACTGCCGACATGGTAAAAGACGGAGCCGTTGTAATCGATGTTGGTGTAAACCGCATTCCTGACGCCACAAAGAAATCAGGATTCCGCCTTGTGGGAGATGTTGATTTCGAAGCAATCAAAGAAAAAGCAAGCTTTATCACACCGGTTCCAGGCGGAGTTGGTCCAATGACAATCGCCATGCTTATGGTTAATACTCTCGAATCAGCAGAAGGAAGAATTTAAGTTTCAGCCACAAAGAAAACACACAGAAACACAAAGACATTTTTCTATGTGCTCTTTGTGTTCTCTGTGGTAAAAAAGAATATTCTGGAGATAGAAAATGACTAATTTGGGATTTATTGGATTCGGTAATATGGCTCAGGCTTTAGCTGGCGGTTTCTTAAAAAGCGGACTTATTGCGAAAGACAATATGTTCGCCTTTGCACCAAACCAGGCAAAGCTTGAACAGAATACAGGAAAACTTGGAATCAAAGCATGCAAATCTGTAAAATATGTAGTTTCTGCCTGTGATACACTTGTAATGGCATGTAAACCATACCAGATTGATTCAGTTCTTGAAGAAATCCGCGGCGATTTAATGGGAAAAACTCTTATTTCCGTTGCAGCCGGCTGGGACTATGCAAAATATGCGGCAGTTCTTTCTATTGAACCAAGCCCTGTAACAGGTGAATACTGCCGCTTCCAGTTTGTTATGCCGAATACTCCTGCCCTTGTAGGCGAAGGCGTTCTTCTTTTTGAAGAAAAAAACTCACTTGAAGAAAATGAAAAAGCGGAAATCGTAAAGCTTTTTGAAGCAACAGGAACTGTAGCATTCCTTCCAAGTAACCTTATGGGAATTGGAGGAGCTGTAACAGGCTGCGGACCTGCATTTGTTGACCTCTTTATGGAAGCCTACGCTGACGCAGCCGTAAAATACGGAATCCCGCGTCCAACTGCATATAAGCTTATAAGCCAGATGGTTCTTGGAAGCGCAAAGCTTCAGAAAGACACTGGAGAACACCCTGGAGTTCTTAAAGACAACGTATGTTCTCCAAACGGAACAACAATCCGCGGTGTTGCAACTCTTGAAGAACAGGGCTCCCGTAATGCCTGCATCAAGAGCATTGATGCGATTATGGATTTCAAAAAGAACTAAGCGGGCGTTGCGGGCCGGCGTTTGAGGCCCGCTGAAGGGGGGAGCGCCCAACCGTGTGGGCGCGAGGGGGGAGACCTCCCCCTGCATCAGGAAATTAAAATGGAAGATATACAAAACCAAAGCGACAACAGACAGATTCCTCTTCAGAAAGTAGGTGTAAAGGGACTTGAATACCCTGTTCAGGTTCTGGACAAGCAGAACAAGATTCAGCACACCACTGCAAAAGTAAATCTTTTTGTAAACCTTCCCCACCACTTCAAAGGAACTCACATGAGCCGATTTATTGAAGTGTTCCATAAATATCACACAGATATTTCCATCAAACACTTCAAGGCTATGCTGGAAGAAATCCGGACAAAACTTGAAGCTGAAAAATCTTTTGGATCAATCAGCTTCCCATACTTTATAGAAAAAGAAGCTCCCGTAACAAAGAGCCTTGGCTTTATGAGTTACCAGTGCCGTTACGAAGCAGAAGTTTCTGAAAATGATTCAAAATTCTACATTTATATAGAAGTCCCAGTAACTACACTCTGCCCGTGTTCAAAGGCAATCAGTGAATATGGAGCTCATAACCAGAGGGGAACCGTTCGTGTAAAACTCCTTTATTCAAGCTTTTTCTGGATGGAAGATATTATCCGTGTAATTGAAGAATCTGCTTCCGGTCCACTTTATTCTGTTCTGAAACGTCAGGATGAAAAGTTTGTAACAGAACACGCATACGACAACCCGCGCTTTGTAGAAGATGTAGTCCG
>JAZLIM010000005.1:0-11341 GCA_045617385.1 Treponema sp. | reverse complement strand
AGACTTGTTCCCTTACAATCATGTCCTGTTCATATGTCATGAAATTTTCCCTCCACTCCCGTTTGTAACGGTTCTGGGTTACAAAAGAATTGATCTTTCCTGTAAGAACTGAATCCACTGTTCCGTTCTGAAAATATTTTATCATACTTTTAGTTTTCTTTCCGCTTTTTGCAAAACTGGGACATATATAAGGTAGATTTAAAACGAAGGAGGCTTATATGGGCGAAACAAACGAAAACGCTACTCCGCAGTACAAAGACCGGCTGTTCCGTGCAATCTTCAGTGATCCGGATCACAAGGACTGGCTTTTATCGTTATACAATGCTGTGAATGGATCGAACTATACAAATGTGAATGATCTTGAAGTTACAACACTTGAAGATGTGATTTATATGAAGATGAAAAACGATATAAGTTTCATCTTCAACAATCAAATGTCACTATATGAACATCAAAGTACTTACTCACCCAACCTGCCTCTTCGAGGGTTCATGTATTATGCTGAATTGCTTCGGACCCGATATCACAATCAGAAGATTTATTCTTCTTCACGAATTAAGATTGCTACACCTTCTTACATTGTTTTTTACAATGGGGATCAGAATATTGGAGAACAAAAAGTTTTGAAGCTTTCTGATTCTTTTGAAGTGCCTGTAAAAAATCAGGAAGAAATCTACGAATGGACCTGTACCATGCTGAACATAAACAAAGGCAAGAACTTAAAGCTCGTGGAAAGTTGCCAAGCCTTACAAGATTACGTAGAGTATGTTAGTATAGTAAAGGAAAACCGCAGGGCAGGATTGAATCTTAACGACGCCGTAGAAAAAGCACTGGACCTTGCGGTAGAGCAGAAGTTTCTGAACGGCTATTTCGAGCGCCACAGGGCAAGGATAAAGACCATGAGTTTAACTGAATATGACGAAGAAGAAGCCAAGAAAGTCTTCCACGATGACGGCTACAATGAAGGTGTGGAGGCGGGAATTGCCCAGCAGAAAGCTGAGGATGATCTGATTATTCAGAAAAAGGATGCGGAAATTGCTCGTATTCTGGAAGAAAACGCTAAAATGAAAGCACAGCTGGCAGAAAAATCTTGAACGGCTATTTCGAGCGCCACAGGGCAAGGATAAAGACCATGAGTTTAACTGAATACGACGAAGAAGAAGCCAAAAAAGTCTTCCACGATGATGGCTACAATGAAGGCGTGGAGGCGGGAATTGCCCAGCAGAAAGCTGAGGACGAAAAAATCATTCAGGGAAAAGAACTGGAATTACAACAAAGAGACGCTGCTTTACAACAAAAAATGAGCGAATTACAACAAAGAGACGCTGAGATAACTAAAATGGCCGAAGAAATGAACCGGTTGAAAGCTATGCTGGAAGCAAAATAAAGATTGCAGAGTAACAGGAAAGGCGGTGGTTGAGCATGTCGAAACTACCGCCTTTTTTTTGTCAAAAAGAAAGCACCCGCATTTTACCGCGGGTGCTGAATGTGTTTACCTGAACCTGGCAGCTGGAGGCTGCCGGGGAGTAAGATTAACGTTTCTGGGCCACTTCAATCCATCCCTTATCAATACCATAACCAATAATAGGATAAGCTGAGTTATTTCCCTTTACATTAGTTGGACTTCCTACTGCCATAATGCTGTTTGCAATTCGATTATTTGCAACACTGTATGTAACTCCAATATGAGCATTTGAAGTTCCGTTATATGTTTTAGCAACACCATTTGAATCCTTCCAGAATCCGATGTTTATAGTATCGTCATTTGCAATATTCGAAGTAGGAACAAAGGTTACTTCCCAGTCTCCTGTAAACTTTTCACCGTTTACACCTGCCGGAACATTTGTTGAACTCCATCCAGGACAGTAAGCCATTTTTGCGGCAAGAGGTGTTCCAAGGTATGAATTCATCTGGTATGAAATATATGGAACCCAATGAGCTGCGTTACCTGTGCCTTCTTTTACAACATCAATTGTACACTTAGCACCAACACCACCATAGCTGTCAACTTTTACAACATGTAAGCCACGGCCTGCTTCGGTAGCTGCGTCATAATCATTAATGTAACAATACTTAAGATCAGAACC
The DNA here is from genome assembly GCA_045617385.1 of Treponema sp. GTDB lineage: Bacteria > Spirochaetota > Spirochaetia > Treponematales > Treponemataceae > Treponema_D. The sequence continues at coordinate 9,254 of JAZLIM010000005.1, read as the reverse complement.
ATAAATGTTGTCATAGTATGCCAGGTGAATACCATTGTTGCCATCAACTGCCATCTTGACGTTAGAACCACCGTTTTCATCAATAATGTAACTTGTCCATGTATTGGAAGTAAGCGGAGCATTATTATATGCAAGACGGAGCTTCATGTTTACTGCATCATACCATACAACAACTGCTTTTGGATTTGCTGTATCTTTATCTGGAATACCAAGAGCTACATACTGACCGGCACCACCGTTTTTAGCATTTTTATATGCAGCAAGAGCTGTATTATTTGTTCCCCAGTCTTCAATTCCTGAAGCGGCAACAATCTGAACCGGAATACCTGAGTTATTTGTATTACTGTATTTTGTATATGAATCACCTACTTTCTGGTTTCGAGTTCCACCTGAATCAGCATTAGCCTGTGCACGACCAGTGTAAACTCCTGCAGTACCATTTTCTGTGTAGATGTCTTCCAAACCGAAAGCGTTTGCTTTTCGGCTTCCACGATCATTTGTATTTCCATTGTTTTTTCCGTCAATAGAATCTGTATATGTTCCAACCGTTCCCCAGCGGAAACGAACCTGTTTTACAGGACGGTCATAGTAAGCCATAAATACATAAGTAGGTTCTGCATCTGACGGGCCATTGTCAGCGCTTCCATCCTTCAACGATGTTTCCATAGCAAGCGACTGAATACGGTTAATATCAGTTTCATATCCTTCGGTTTCACTAGAATGAGTCTGGAATGTAGACATATCAAGGCGGCTGGCATTATTGCTGTTAGCATAGTTCATATTCTGATCCATATTCGTGATATTAATTGGTGCTTCACGGCTGAAGAACTGAAGATATCCGGAAGCAAATGCGTTCTGTGTATCAGTACACATAGCAGCACCATAAGAATATCCGTGAGAATCGTATGCAAATGTATTATAACTGAAACCACCATAGTTCATACCTACAGGAGTCTGTGAACGATAATTATTTGTATTAATTGAATTATTTGCGTACCGCTGACCATTTCCTGTAGATGTATTATTCGATTCAAAGCCTGGCATATTGAAGTACAGAACCGAGTTAGCATAACTGAATCCTGGGTCACCCCGACTAGGGTTAATCTTCATAGTTACCATCTGGGCAGCACCATTCTGAGGTTTTGCAGCAATTGCAAATTCCCAAACGTCACAACGTGTATCATCGTTCAAAGTATCATTGTTGATTCCATTAGGGCACATATTATATTCAGCAGAATCTGAGTTTCTGTTGTTTATAGAATCAACATTATTGACTGTTACTTTAAGATCTCCTGTACGAGCAGTTGTTCCTACTGAATATCCAGTTCCGCTAGCATTTAATGTGGTTCCATTAAGAGTTACTGTACGTGTTGTTCCCAAGTTGAAACCATCAATACCAATTACTTCGTTTTCACGAACACCATAACGACCTTTTGCTGAACGTGAGAATACAGATGGCTGTTCTGTATTAAATGCAGAACGCCCCGTTGTAACCTTGGTCAAATCGGGAATGGATAAAGGAGAAATCTCTTAGCGGTAGATTCCACCGGTCCAGGGGGTGTTCCGATTTGATTCGGGGGTGTGAAGGCCCGTGTATGTCAGGTAGCGGTAGAGGGTATTTAGACCTATACCAAGACGACGGCAAATTTCACGTTTGGAAATATCGGAAGCAAGCCAGGCTTCTATTAGTTCATGGTTTTCAGAACAGACGGGATTCAGACGGCAACGTTGTCCTGGAGCGCGGCCGAGAACTGCTCCTTCCGCTTTCCGGCGCTGAAGTGCTTCCCGGGTACGCTGGCTGATCAGGTCGCGTTCAATTTCAGCACTGAGACCGAAGGCAAACGCCAGAACCTTACTCTGGATATTGTCGCCAAGTTCGTAGCCTTCTTTTACTGTATGTACCCTGATTCCCCGTTTCATACATTCTTCAAGAATTCTCATAATCATAAAAAGGGAACGGCCAAGTCGTGAAAGTTCACTGCAAATCAGTATGTCGCCTTCGTTCATTTTTCCCAGGGTTGTCCCTAGTATGCGTTTATCTGGTTCAAGTTTGCCGCTGGCGTTTTCTTCAATATAAAAATCAACGGAAAGATTATTTTTCCGTGCCCATTCAATAATACCGCTTTTTTGATTTTCCAGATCCTGGTGATTTGTGCTGACTCGTAAATATGCATAATTCATACATGATTTTGTCCTTTGCGGCAGGAACTTACAATAGAACGGAATGAATAAAAATAACGATATTTTGTACACACATTGCATATACAAAATACCGTTTATACTAAACAAAGTTGTTCTATTAAATCAGATTGTCTATGGCTTCATTTTCATTGTAATCAGTAAAACTCATAGCTTTGATCCTTACCCTGTGACGTTCGAAATGGCCGTTCAAGATTTTTCTGCCAGCTGTGCTTTCATTTTAGCGTTTTCTTCCAGAATACGAGCAATTTCCGCATCCTTCTCCTGAATGATCAAATCGTCCTTTGCTTTCTGTTCGGCAGCACCGGCTTCAACACCTTCTTTGTAGCCGTCATCGTGGAAGACTTGCTTTGCTTCTACTTCATCGTATACAGTTAAACTCATTGCTTTAATCCTTGCTCTGTGGCGCCCGAAATAACCGTTCAGAAACTTCTGTTTTACTGCAACGTCCAGTGCTTTTTCTACGGCATCGTCTAAACTTAATCCAGTCTTACGACTTTCCTTAATCATATTAACATACTCCACGTAATCTTGTAAGGCTTGGCAGCTCTCCACAAGCTTTGAGTTTTTCCCTTTGTTGATGTTCAGAATTGTACATGTCCATTCGAAAATTTTATCCGGGTCTTTCACAGGAACTTCAAAACTGTCAGAAAGTCTAAGCGTCTTCTTTTCACCGATATTCTGGTCACCGTTGTAAAACACGATGTAGTCAGGTGTTGCAATCTTGATTCTTGTTGAAGAATAAATCTTCTGACCATGATAACGGATACGCAAAAGTTCTGCGTAGTACATAAATCCTCGAAGCGGCAGGTTTGGGGAATACGTGGACTGATGTTCATAAAGAGACATCTGATTGTTGAAAATGAAACTTACATCGTTCTTCATTTTCATGTAGATGACATCTTCTAGAGTGGTGGTTTCCAGGTCATCCACATTGGTGTAGTTTGATTCATTCACAGCATTGTACAGCGACAGCAGCCAGTCCTTGTGGTCCGGGTCACTATGGGCAATTACACAATAGAGTTATCCAACTTTTGAGTTGATTTCTTCTTTGCTGGAATGTGGATGCAACTTACAATGGATATGAGGTAACCCAATGGCAGATTCAAATGAAATTACACGTAAATATTTTGAAAGCATCCTACTTGAGATGCGGCACATAGACAGTACAAAGGCTGATACTTCAATCAGCATTTTCGGGGAGACTTTTGAAACTCCGGTGGCAACGGCGGCACTTTCGCACATGAACAACCAGACCGAAGACGGCATGGCTAAGATGGCTCTTGGCGCAAAAATGGCCGGGGCTCTTTGTTTTTCGGGAATGGGCGAAAAGCAGGAAATCGTGGACATGTGTGCCACAGGCGCCAAGGTGATCAAGATCATCAAGCCTCACCAGAACAACGAGACTGTTCTGCAGGAAATCCGCGACGCCGAAGAAGCAGGCGCCTTCGGAATCGGGATGGACATAGATCATGCGTTCAACTCGGGAACAGGCGAATATGATGTAGTCTGCGGGCTTCCAATGACTCCAAAGACTCTGGATGAAATGAAGAGCTTTGTTCAGAGCTCAAAGCTCCCTTTTGTGGTGAAAGGAGTGCTCAGTGTTTCAGACGCCCTTAAGGCACTGGAAATGGGCGCAAAGGGAATTATCGTTTCCCACCACCACGGAATCATGCAGAGCGCTGTTCCGCCTTTGATGATTCTTCCGGCAATTGTTGAAGCGGTGGGCGGAAAAATGACCATCTTTGTAGACTGCTGCGTTGAAAGCGGAATGGATGCATTTAAGTGTCTGGCATTGGGAGCAGATGCTGTCTGCACAGGCCGGGCAATCATGCCTCCTCTTAAAGAAAAAGGCGCCGAAGGTGTGGCAGAAAAAATCAGAGCTATGACCGGTGAACTTAAAGGCACCATGAGCCGCACAGGTTTTGCAAAGCTTTCAGATATTGATGATTCCGTAATCTGGACTCTTTAGCCCGAAATGTAATTACAAGATATATACAAATCAGACGGTTTAAAATAAAAAACCCGCATTTTGTACTTCTAATGTATGTACAAAATACGGGTTTTTCTTATTTTAAAGCGCTGTTTAGCCCTGATTTACCTTCAGACGGATCTGAATTCTAAAGGCTTCTGCGGCGATTTTCTGCATTTCTTCCGAAGGAACTGCGCCTGCAAGCGGCATGTGAGGCCCCTGGGAAGCGGCAATCCAGAAGCGTACGTCATCGGCCTGTTTGTCGGCAGTAGGGCAGTTTGCAAGCACTGGTGCCCAGCTTGATTTAAGCCCCAGCTGCCCCTGGAGAGAAGACGAAAGGTATTTCATGATCTTCTTGGAATAATCTTTTTTGCTCATAAGGATTCCACAGATTGTTGGGGCACTGAAAGTTCTGTCGGGATTGTTTTCTTTTCCCGGGAAATAGATTGAGGTATATCTGTTTACAGCTTTGTTCTTGATCTTTCTGTGTGTGGAAAGTTTGATTGCGGCTGTATTACAGAGTGAATTTTCCATGTAGAAAATTGCATCGTTTTCTTTGATGGCAAGTGTAGAAGGATGAAGAATTTCCTGTTTTATCAGGTCGGCAATTTCGGTAACCGCTGCGTTGAACGGCATGCCCGGAAGGCTCAGTTCTTCAACTACAGAAGCAAGGCGGTCAGCTTTTCCGGTTTTGTAAGCTCTGTAAATCTTGCGTTCTGCTTCCTTGAGAGCTTCTGTTCCTTCGAGTGCTTCTGTAAGTGAACCGATCACGTTCAGAAGTTCATCGTTATCTCCGCCCGGGAAGAGGAATGGAGCGTAGTCCATTTCAGGGGCGTATGTGGCTTTTCCGAATGCCACCAGGTCATTCCAGGTGTCGATTCCTCTGAGCCCTGTTGCCTGGAATGCGGAACGGTCTACATCAATCTGATAGAAGTCATAAAGAAGAGGAAGAACAAAAAGTTTCTTGTCTTTAGCGATCAGGTTTTCACGGGTAGTTGTCGGCATGCCCGAAGTAAGTTCCAGATCCATAGGAACAACCTTCTTGTTTGAGCGGGCAAACTCGTTTATGTCCATGTCCTGCATGGCAAAAACCATGGAGGCTTTTTTTACTACTTTCTGTTTGGAAAGAGGTTCAGCTCCATTCAGTTCAATAAAATTGAAAACGATTTTTTTCTTCTTGTTTTCAGTAAGCGGCATTTCCTGAATTTCTTTCTGAAGCAGGGAAGAAATATTTTCCGGTACGTTGTAGAAGGCGATTGTCGGTTTGTAGGTGACTGCATAAATTGTGGTGAATGCACCGGCAACCAGTAAAAGAAGGGCAGCTATACCCGAAATGAAGATAATCTGAAGTTTAGACAGTTTCATACTATATATATCGGCATAATTGCGGAAAAACACAAGCGGCAAAAATGTTGTAAAAACCTCTAAAATATCTATACAATAACAACGTTTTTACTTAGTAGGAAAGTTGGAGTAAAATAGAGTAGAGAGAGTCTATCACAAAAAATTTCAGGCTCTATTTCAAAAAACAAATTGAGGAAAGTATGTTCAAAAATCTTTGTTTCTCTGCTAAGTGTTGTTTTATTTCTGTTTTAACTCTGGCTATTTTTGGAGCCGGACTTATTTCCTGTGAAGTAGGGCTTGGTGCTGCCGTTGACGTTCAGACTCCGGTTGCCGCCGTTGAAGCTCCTGCCGCCAACGACATTATCCGTCAGAAGTTTACCATGAGCGGTTCCTGGGAAGACGACGGTGAAATCCAGAGCATTTCTGTTGTCCTGGAAAATACGTCATCCAAGGAAACTTACGGACCTTTTGCTGCCCAGCTCAACGCGGATAAATCTGAATGGAACGTGGAAATCAATCCTCTGGGAGATTCCGCAATTCCTGACGGAAAATACAATTCCACAATTGAGATCAAAGATACTTACGGGCACAGCTCAAAGACTACAGTTGCCTTTACTATTGATAATACTCCGCCGGTTGTGATTCTTTCACGTCCTGCTACCAGAAAGGATGTAGTTTCTCCGGATGCATACGGATGCGACTTCATGCTGGAAGGTGAAGCAATTGATGACAACGTAATCAGTCTGATTGAAGTTGAAATCTACGACGCAGCCACAAATGAACTCAAGACAACAGTTCCTCTTGAAAATGTAGCTAAAAAGATTGAACGTTCGGTTGCAGTGTTTGGAGCTGCAGACGGTGCTTACGAAAAAATCTATGGAGAGCTGGAAAAGCTTGAAGACGCTACAAAGAAACGTTTCTATTGTAAGGTTTTTGCCTATGATGAAGCAAAGAAAGTTCCTGCCGATCCAAACGATGCAAAAGGAAACAGAACAGAAATCTTCTTCCTCGAAAGCGAAGTTTCAAAATATACCCGCGAATATAAGTCATCAGGATTCTACGAAATCTATAAGGGAACATACGTTCCTTCTGAACGTTCCGCAAATACTTATTCAGTTGAAGATGTAAAGGCTGCTTTTGAAAGCCAGAAAATCACAGAAGCTTCTTTCAGCCTGGACCCAAGAAACAATCCGAAGTATACAGTCTCCAGCCGTTCGAATATTTCAGAAATGAATTCAGACCTTACAACTGATGCCGGAAAACTGAGCAACAACTCAACAGTAACAGTAAACTTTGAACGCGGTCTTGATAACGACAACCTGGTGAAAGACACTATCGGGGTTTACCTTATGGAATGTGATTCAACAGGTAAGATTCTTGAGGATGCTTCAGAAATCATGCTTTTCCCTCCATATAAAGACAAGGCCGGAAATGTTCTGAAAGATGCAGACGGAAATCCGCTGGAATCTGATCCGGCAAACCGCGATGCAAAATTCAACACATCGGGTTCAACATATTCGGTAAACGTAAAGATTGGAACAAAAACTGAATCAAGACTGAAGGTGGCAAAATTCTACCGCTTTGTGGTGAAAGGTTTTGACGAAGCCGGAAATGAAATCAAGAACTATGCCGACACAGATTACGCTTTCAAGCTTGCAAGCGTGAACGCAATTCCTTCTATTACAATCAGCGCACTGGAAAGAAAATCGGCTTCGGGAACAAAGACTGAAGCAAACACAAACTCTGCAAATCTTGCAGCAGGCGAAAAGCTGATTATCAAGGGAACTGCAACTCTGGAAGAACTGATTCCAAACCTGAAGTTCAGCATTGGTCTTTCTACAGATCTTTCGGGCAGCGATACTGACCTGGGTACATTAAGTGCCGCCGACTTCCCGTCAGGTTTTGAATGCACAATTCCGGAAAACTACAAGAACTCAAAGTTCCTCATCCGCATCCTTGCAATCAACCCTGAAGAACCAGACCAGACTTCTTCCGAAAAGGTTCAGGTAATCTACGACTGCGAAGGGCCGGAATTCGGAACATTCACAATTACACCGACAGTAAAAAAAGAAGCTGATGGTGTTGAAAAGGAATTCGTAAACGGAACTGTAAAAATCAAGACTTCAGTAAACGACAGAATGAATGTTGTTGAAAAAGTTGAATACACTGTAAAGAAAGCAGGCGGAGCAGAATCTGCCCGTGTTTCAAAAGTTGCAGATGAAAAGACAGGAAACCTGGTAGAAGTAAAAGACGTGATTTCCGGTTCCGGTATCAGAATTGATACAACAGCCTGGGATGACGATTCAACAAAAACCGGAAAAGCTGTAGTAACAATCTATGCAGCTGATGAAGCCGGAAATATTTCAAGCACAACGGTTGACCTGGAAATTGACCAGAGTACTGACCAGCCTGTGATTGAATTCACAACTGCTGACCCTTCTATTAAAGACATTGAAGGAATCAAAGCAGCTTCTGAAAAAAACACCACAAACAACATCTTCCAGATTAACGGTGCAAACAATTATATTGGCGGAACTGTAACAGATGATGACGGTGTTGCTTCTATTACAATCTACAAGCGAAAAGCCGGTGAAACAGAATGGAAACCGGAAACTATTCTTGAAGGCGGAAAGACTACAGCCTACACATTCAAGAACGTTGTTTCAAAAATCCAGGGTGAATACGATGTTTACCTTGTTGTAACAGATACAGCCGGCGAAGAAACCGGTTACAAAATGAACAGACTGGAACCATTCTTTGTTGGTGTTGATGAAGGTTCTCCAAACTTCATGATTACTTCAACTCAGGGACTTCAGGCACAGAATACTGCTCTTGTTGTTTCAGGAACTGTAAATGACGGAACAGAGGTCACAATTGACCGTTTTGTATATACAAATGCCGCATCTTTTGAAGAAGGAAAACGTTACTTTACATATATTTCGGAAACCGGAGTTTACCAGGAAGCAGACACCACCGGCTGGAAAGCCCTTCCTGACGACGGAAAAACATATTTCTACAGACAGAAGGATCCTTATACAGAAGGCCCTGCCGGTGAAGAAACCTATAAGTTCAATACAATTGCAATTCCTGTAGGAACTACTTCATGGTCAGATACAATTCCAGCCGCTGAAGTAGGCACTACCGGTGCAACAATCTACTACGAAGCTACAGATAAGTATGGCCAGACAACAGGCCAGAACTATATGTACACAATCGATAATCAGAGTCCACTCTTTAAGATTACAGATGTAAACACAGTGGTTTCACCTGCCCTTGAAGGCGCTGTTTCTGCAGCTGCACGTACAAAAGTATTTGTTAAGGCAGAAGCCGGAAAGTACCTGACAATAAAAGGAACTGCAGAAGATGTGGACGCAAATGATCCTACAAAATCCCGCGGTCTTGATGAATTTGCTTACTACAAACTCATAGAAGCTTCTTCTGCATTAAGTGAAGAAAATCTTGTAAACGGTGCCTTTGACATTTCAGGATGGAATCAGACAAAGAAGATTGAATCGGGAATATGGCAGCAGACAATTGATCTTGGTGAAGCAAGTCTTTCAAACGGAACGAGCTACATTCTTTACGTTGCAGTAAAAGATGCTGCCGGAAATATCTCTAAGGTTTCTGAAAACCCATGTTCGGCTGTTTACATTATTCCGGATTCAACAGAACCAGTTATTTCAAATCCGGTTTACAAAATTGGAAATACAACAATCGGGTCGGATGACGCAATTCAGAT
>JAZLIM010000004.1:0-2021 GCA_045617385.1 Treponema sp. | reverse complement strand
AGTCAGGTTGAATGCTTCGCGCTTCTGACCGCGGTGACTTGAACCAGAAAAATTGAAAATCATCACATCATCAAAGATTCTGTCCATTGCACATTTCAAGGTATCTTCTTCAGCAAAGCATCGCTTCCAGAACTTCGGCTGCTTGTTGCTGGTGAAAATTATGTTGAAGCAGCCTTCCTTGTTGTAGCGTCGATCAATCATATCAAAGAAGAGTCTGGTGTTTTCGGTGTCAAAATTGCAGTAACCGACTTCATCAATTACAAGGCAGGACGGTTTTACCAGAGAACTAATGACTCTGTTTTCACGGCCATATTTTCGTGCTTCGGTAAACATATCGTTCAGTTCTGTCATCTTAATGAAATAAGTCTTCAGCATTCTCTTGCAGCATTCATACCCAAAGGCCATTGCAAGATGAGTTTTTCCGGTTCCTGCAGGTCCGATGAAAGCAAGATTCCTGTGTGCATAAAGCGGTGCCAGGGTCGTTATCGACTTGAGCTTTTCGAGTCCTTTTCCCGAAAGTTCAGAAAAATCAAAGTTTTCGAAAGTCTTGGGATTTTTCATCGGAAGACGGGAACATTTCAGAAGGAAATTTACAGAAGCTTCCTGTTTCCTTTCTGCGAATTCCGCAAAAACATCTGCAACAGCCTTCATCTGCAGGTCAGAAAATTCTCTTTCAATCATGTAATCGGCAATTTCCTGTTCCGTAATCTTCATTTTCAGAACATCAAGACTGTTGCCCAATGAGGAAATAATATCGCTATTCATCATCTCCTCCGCTGAAATCGAACTGGTCAAAATAGTCTTCCTCGTCAGGCTGAATAATCTGCTCTATCAGAGTCTTTACATCTGCCGTAGGGAATTCTTCAGGCTGGTCAGGCCTTGCGTACTGATCCTTGCAGTAGCTGTCATAGCGGCTCCAGGTTACTTCATGCGTAACAAGTTTTTGCTTCATGTCCTCAGAATAAATCAGAAGTTCATGGCCGTGTCTGTATACATGTACCGTTTTCTGCGTGTATGTGTACGGAACTCCGAAACGCCTGCCTTCATAGTTCACAAAACCGTCAAAGGAAATGCGTCGCTCTGGGCAGAGATATACAAACAGCTCCTCGCGTTTCTTAAGTTCTTCCGCTACTAGAAGGCATTTTTCCGCATGAACATCATTTGGAATAAGATTCAATGATTTTTGGTATCTTGAATTCTGTCTGTTGCACCAGTCCAGTGCCTGTTCATTCAGGTCAGTGACATTCATGAATGTTCTTCCTGCAAGAAAATTTCCCTTCACGAACTGTACAAGCCGTTCAACTTTTCCTTTGGTGAACGGATGGTATGGCTTGCAAAGGCGTGTCTCAAAACCGATAGTTTTCATGAACACTTCATAGTCATGGTTCCAGACAGGTCTTCCGTCACAATCCCTTTTGTTGACTACAGACTTCATGTTATCCGTTAAAACTGTCTTGGGAATTCCCATGTACTTGAATGCATGGAGCATTCCGATGAAGAGGTTTTCCTGCTTTGCATTTGGAAAGAACTCAATGAACCTTTGTCCGCAATGATGGCATATCATGGCAAAACAGGCAGCACGGATTATTTCACCGTTCTCTGCAAGAACATCGACAAATCCCCAGTCCATCTGATAGCTCTGTCCCGGCTCTGTTGAATATCTTCTTCCGCGGTTTCCCTGTGGCGATATTATCTGCCGCGGTGCAGGAATAAGATTCTTGTGTTTCTGGATATAGACTTTTATCGATGTTAGTCCGCCCTCATATCCAAGTTCCTGCAGCCGTTCAAAACAGACCTGGGAGTTGGTCATGTTTGTCCTGAGAAAATTGTTCAATACGGATTCGTAACCTGAAAGAACATTTACCTCTGCAGATCTTCCCTTGTTTCCATTGGGCTTTTCTTCAAAACTGTTTTTCTTAAGCCGCCGGAGTTTTCCCCGTGTTATTCCTGTCAGTCGCTGAAGCTCAGCAAGATTTACTTTTTCATTTGAAAAACTTTCACCTTCGCGGGTCTTAATTAGT
>JAZLIM010000003.1:0-23951 GCA_045617385.1 Treponema sp. | reverse complement strand
CAACGTAACAAAACCAATTGATGATATGTCTATCCATGTTTTTGCAACAGCAACAATAAATGCCTTTGCCGAAGTTATCCTGCACAATATGGACAAAGAAGAAGCTGCTGTTTTTATTGTCAACATTCAGGAATTCTTCCACTACGGTTTCATGCACCTTCTGGGCTTGCCTTGCGACTGGTTATTCTTCAATCCATTTTTTTATAAGTCAATATTAAACTTAGAACTAATTGATATGGTCATTCAATTCATTAATCTGGTTCTTTGTGTTGTTTGTAACTGAACCTACATCAGAGATAACATTCTCAAATGCATTTACACCATTTGAAATATTCTGAATATCTGATGCGATTGAGTTACTGATTATTTTCAAGTTGTTCATCTGATCAAGAATCTTCTGTGAACCTGAACGAATCTGAGTTGAACCGTCCCTGACGCTTGTTGTTGAAACAGAAATATCTTCAACCGCTTTGATAACCTGGGCACCACCCGCACTCTGTTCTTTCATTGCGTTCATGATTACATTTTCCTGTTCACGAACGGCTGTTGTAAGTTCAAAGCTCTTCATGAAGTCGTTTTCTGTTTTTACAGATTCCTGAGCGATCTGTTCAATCTTCAACTTAAATTCATTCAGAACGCTTGTAATGTTCTTACTCTGTGTTTCAGATTCTTCTGCAAGCTTTCTGATTTCATCTGCAACAACAGCAAATCCTTTTCCGCTTTCTCCGGCATGAGCCGCTTCAATGGCAGCATTCATGGCAAGCAGGTTTGTCTGGTTCGCAATATTTTCAATAATGCTGCTGGCTTCGAGCAGGCTGTTTGATTCATTACTGATCTGTCCGGTAAGTTCTGTTGAATGCGAAATAGAAGTTTTTACATCATTAGATTTTGCTTCCATCTGATTCATCAGAGTCTGGTTTTTCATAAGGATTGAAGTAACCGAATCAATATTTGCAATCATCTGTTCAATGGCAGAAGAAGATGTACTGATATTTTCTGTCTGTTTTACAATTGCATCATCAAGTCTGGCGATTGTATCAGAAATATTTTCTACTGAAGCTGCTGTTCCGGTAATTCCATCATTCTGATTATTGATTTCGTCATGAAGTCCTTCAATGAGGCCTTTAATCTGGTTTACGGTCTTCTGTTCATCATTAACATTTCTTACCAGTGAATTACCAAGTTCATTAACGCTGTTTGAACTGCTTGCCGCAACCTTAAGCGTATTCTGAATTTTTTCAATTGTTTCGTTAAAGTAAAAACTGATTTCTCCAATTTCATCTCCGTGAGAAACCGGAAGACGCACAGTTAAGTCTCCATCGCCGGAAGCAATTCCTTTAAGAGCGGCTGCAGTTTTTTTCAGCTGATTTGAAATGCTGTGAATAAAAATCAGCATGAGAACAAAAATAACTGCGATTACTGCGATTGTGAACGGTGTTACTCTGTTCATAATTCCGCTTTTCATTCTGTTGAAATATGAGGCCGGAACAATGATTCCTAAAGTCCAGTTAGGCGAATTTGGAATTGGTGAATAAACCATATATTTTGTTTCACCCTTTTCTGTGAACTCCCTGATGCCTGAAACTCCTTTTATCATGTCATTCCCGATGGCAGTCATTCCCGTATATCCCTGCTGATCCAGCTCGCGGATATTGTCTTTCATAACTTTATCTACATCAGGATGAGCAACAAAAACACCATTGTTATCGACAATAACGCCGTATCCAACGCCACCGATATTTACTTTTTCTGCAATGCTGGAAATTGATTTTCCTTCAACTCCGGCAATCATAATTCCATAAGTTTTTCCGGCATCATCTCTTACCGCATGACCGATAATAATAAGCGGTTCATTTGTTGTTGCACCTGTAAAAGGGTTTGTAATATAGAAATCTTCGCCTTTTTCCATAATTGGCGGATAATAAGGAAGAGGTCTGGCATCCAGCCATTTGTTTTTAGAAGTCCATCCTTTTCCACCGTCCTGAACGTAGGCCAGGAACAGATATCTTGAATCATTGATTCTGTCGTAAGCTTTTACCAGCAAAGGACAGATGATGTCCCAGTCATCACTTTTGATTTCATCGGTTTCTGCGTAGGCACGGAGCATGCTGTTTGTTCCACCAAGCCACTCCCCGATTTCCTGAGCTTTACCTTCGGCAATGGTATTAATGTTTGTGATTTCACCTTTCTTTGAAATACTTGTAACAGTGGCTGCAGTTGTGAAAATAATAAATACAGCAATGAGAACCATTGCTCCGGCAGTTGCTGCATTAAGCTTTACTGCAATTGAACTTCTTTTTTTGAATCCGTTATTTTCAGACATATTACTTCCTTAGAGATAATCTCCATTATCTCTAATTCTAATTGAGGTTCTGAAATAACGCAAATTTATTTTTATAACATGTATTTATTTTTCGCTCAGCTTATCCATATTCATTCCGATGAACAGCATGCAGTAAGCAACCAGGGACGCCGCCACAAACATAAAACTGATAGTCTGGAATTCCGGGAAGAATTTGCTCACCGCTACGGAGCCTAGAATCATGCACATAACAAGGATGATTCCGGAAACGAGCCACTGCTTTAACGGAACTTTCTTTTCTTTTGTGCTGCCCGGGAAAATCTTTTCTTTTACATCCGAAAGTGTTGAATATGTAAACGGGTCCTGACTGTTTCCTTCCTGATTCAGGAACTTTTCTGCCTGAGTAAAAATCTTTACGTTTTTACGGCAATCAGGACAAGACACAAGATGCTTTGTAATCCACAAAGGAATATGCTGATTGTTATCAAGCTCTAGAAACTTATCCATTACTTCAGAACATTCATTTTTGGTGGTCATTCATCATACTCCTTCAGTTTTCTGTATAGAATTTTTTTTGCTGTGTATATGTGGGTTTTTATTGTATTTACCGGAATGCCTGTGATTTCCGAAATCTCTTCGTAGGTCATTCCAACAAAGAAATGCATTTCCACACAGCGTGCATATTTCTGGGGTAATTCTTTAATGGCAGAAATGACAGCCTGTCGTGTAACTTCCCGGATACTGTTTTCCTCCGGAGTTTCGTAAGGCGATGTGAGGATTTCACAATCTTCGTAGTTGAGGCTTTCTGTTGTTTTTGTTCGGGTTACCGAGTTTATGCCCGTATTAAAGGCAATTCTGGTAATCCATGTAGAAAACTTGCTCTGCCCTTTGTAGGATCCAAGATTGTTATAGACTTTAATAAATACATCCTGGATAAAATCATCTATATCACTCTGGTTCGAAAAAAAACGTCTTGCTATGGCGTTCACGCGCTTTTTGTACAAATGCATGAGTGTATTAAAAGCGCTGGAATTTCCGGCCAGAGATTCTCTTACAAGAAATCTGTCACGATTAATAACAAGTAAATTTTCTACGTGAGAAAATCTATTTGTCATTTGATACTATTCTGTAAAAAATTAGAAGCATTATTCCAAGGACCAGAGGAATGATTCCTCCTAAAAGGCCGTAAGTAATGCCTGAAATGATGATGAAAACAAGCGAGATGGAAAAACCAACACCTACAAGACACAGACCGGTTAACAGTGAGAACAGTTTAAGGTTGAAAACCGGAGGAGTGTAAGTGTTCTTTGATATTCTGAGTTTGATTTCTGTGTGCTTCCAGAGAAGCGCAAAAAAGATGATAAGTGCTGAAAAAGTAATTCCCACGATAGGAACAATTGCGATAATAACCTGAGCGGCTGGACTTCCCATTTTAAATCTCCAAAAACAGTTTAATTATAGAAGACTTCGCATTCAAGGTGTTTCTTTGTCACCCTAAGTGAAAAAAATCCTGAATTCTGTCATACTTATATATATAGACACAATAGACGCATAAAAGTTTTAAAAACATTATTTTAATTTAAAACTATTTTCTATTTCGCTGTGTCTAATTAGTATATACATAAACAGCAATACAGGAGATTATTGCCTCATGGAACTTTCGCATGAATTTTTAGTTGAAGACCGTGAATTCAAAGATTACGAAGACTTCAAAAACAACTGTAAGTTAAAGACTATTCCTGATTTTAACTTTGCATACGACATTATCGACCGTTATGCAAAAGACGTACCTGAAAAACGTGCCCTTGTATGGATTGATGACAACAACGAAGAAAAGACTTTCACTTTCGAAGATATTTCAAGAGAATCTAAAAGAGCTGCTTACTGGCTTGCTTCAAAAGGAATCAAGAAAGGCGACACAGTAATGCTTATTCTTCGCCGCCGTTACGAATGGTGGATCCTTATGCCGGCTCTCCACAGAATCGGTGCCATTGTAATTCCGGCAACAGACCAGCTTCTTCAGAGCGACATTGAATACAGAACAAACGCTGCTGATGTAAAGATGATCATCTCTTATGACAATCCTCACATCCAGGAAGAAATTGAAAAGTCTATGCCAAAATCACCAACTGTAAAAAATCTTGTAACAGTTGGAAAAGTAATGCGCGAAGGCTGGATTTCTTTCCACGAAGAATACGAACCTCTTCCTGCAGAATTCCCTCGCCCGGTTGGAGAAGCCGCAACTCACAACAAAGACCCAATGCTCCTTTACTTTACATCGGGAACATCAGGATATCCCAAAATGGTTCTCCAGGATTACGACTATCCTCTGGGCCACATTATGACTGCAAAATACTGGCACGGCGTTCTTGATGACGGGCTCCACCTCTCAATCGCTGAAACAGGTTGGGCAAAATCTACCTGGGGTAAACTTTACGGTCAGTGGATTGCCGGAACAGCTCTCTTCGTTTACGACATGAACAGCTTCAAGCCTACAAAAATGCTTGAAATGATTTCACATTATGGGCTCACAACTTTCTGTGCACCTCCGACAGTTTACCGCTTCCTCGTTCGCCAGGACTTAAGCAAATACGATCTGAGTAAATGTGTCCGCTTCAGTACAGCCGGTGAAGCTTTGAACGGCGAAGTTTTCAACAAGTGGCTTGAACTTACTAGAAAGAAAATCTTTGAAGGTTACGGACAGACTGAATCAACAATCATCTGTGGAAACTTCAAGGAATACAGCGAAATCAAACCAGGCTCAATGGGAAAACCAAACCCACTCTACAAAGTAGAAGTTCTGAACCCGAACAACAAACCGGTTCCTGCCGGAGAAGTAGGAGAACTTTGTATCCACGTTGAAGACGGAAGACCTTTCGGACTTCTTATGGGTTACCACAAAGATGTTGTTCTTACAGCAAATGCTTTTGACGGCGGAGTTTACCACACAGGTGACAACGTTTACATGGACGAAGACGGATACGTCTGGTTCGTTGGCCGTAAAGATGACATCATCAAAACTGCCGGTTACCGCGTAAGTCCTTTCGAAGTTGAATCAATTCTTCAGCAGCACCCTGCAGTTCTTGAATGTGCCGTTACTGGTGTTGAAGATGCAAAACGTGGTATGTCTGTTAAAGCTACAATCGTTCTTTCTCCTGGCTACGAAGACAAGGACTCAAAAGAAATGGAAATCATGCTTTCTACATTTGCAAAAGAAAATACTGCAATGTACAAATGTCCGAGAATCTTTGAATTCGTAAAAGAACTTCCAAAAACAATCAGCGGTAAAATCCGCCGTGTTGAAATCCGCGAAAAAGACAACGGAAAAGACACAGACAAAATCAAACAGGAATTCTAATTGAAATAAAAAACCCTGTCGCGTAATGCGGCAGGTTTTTTTTTGTACTTTTTTCTACGCATAAATCTTCTGAATCTTTTCGGCCACAGCTGCGGCAAACAGTCGGTGGTTTTCAACATTCATATGTTCCTGATCCACTTCGGAAGGAACTGCATAATCACTTGCCGCAAGAAATTCTGTGTTCAGGTTCTGGGAAACTTTTTCATATTCCCCTTTAAGAAGCTTTGAAACTTCCACAGAATTTTTATCGAACTCTGGATCAAAATTTTCCTGCCAGACATTTTCACCAAGAAGAATCGGCGACACCAGAAGGATTTTTATTTCAGGATTAAAACTCCGGATCTGTTCGATGAGTTTTTCAATTCCAAGTGAAATGATTTTTTCATTTGTCTTGAAGCAGGTCTTCATGTCGTTTGTGCCGAGCATGAGGACTACAAGATTTGTATCGCTGTGACTTTCAAGAATTACAGGAAGAGTGTTTGTGCCCTTGCGGCCTTCGCGGAAAAAATCTTCGAACACCGTTGTTCGTCCGCACAAGCCTTCTTCTGTCACATGAAACTGAGAACCAAGTTTTTCAGAAAGGAGCCCGGTCCAGCGTTCTTCGTAAGAGTAGCGGCGCTTTTCACCTGGAACAAGACCGTATGTGTTTGAATCTCCAAAACAAAGTATTTCTTTCATCCCGAACCTCCATCCGTTTTCTGATGATTTTACTTTACTGGATTTCCGGATTATAAAGAAATACTATGTTATTATGGGATTCTATAGAAATTGTTTATAAGATCAGTTTATTGATTTTCCCATGAGAATTCCGGGTTCAGCACTTTGTTGTGTCCTGCGCTTACTTCCAGAGCTTCTGCATTTATAAACGATGCTGCATCGCTTGCAAGGAAAACTACAGGCTTTGCAATTTCTTCCGGTTCTGCCATCCGGTGAACTGTGTTCCCCTGAACAAGTTTTTTAAGACTTTCTGCAGAAAATCCTGCTTCAACCAAAGGCGTTCTGGTATAACCCGGAAGCACAGCATTCACTCTGATTTTTCTTGAAGCAAACTGGCCGGCACAAGTGGAAGTGTAAGCAAGAATTGCAGCCTTCATTGAAGCGTAAATATTGCTTCTTCCGCAGGTTGCATTGCGGGCTGCCAATGAAGAAATGTTCACAATGCTTCCGCCATCGTTCATAAACGGAATGGCTGCCTGCGTTCCGAAAACTGTTGATTTGAAACACACAGAAATCAAATCATCCAGTTGTTCTTCAGTATAAAAATCTCCGTCGGGTTTTTTATTTTTTCCTACGTTGTTTACCCAAACGTCAATTCTGTTTTTTTCTGCTGCTGCAATTTTTGCAAGATTATCAACATCACTCTTATTGGAATTGTCTGTAACAACTCCAGTGATTTTTCCAAACTCCTTTAATTCAGAAACAGCTTTATCAAGGTCGTCTTTATTTCTTCCACTGATAAAAACAACTGCGCCTTCCTTAAGGAATTCTTTTGCAATTGCGTATCCGATTCCTTTGCTTCCGCCTGTAACAACTACTGTTTTATCTTTAAGATGCAGGTCCATTTCCACTCTCCCGCTTAGATTACGTAATCGTTCTGAGGGTAAACGCGCTTCAGGAATTCCTTTGTACGTTCTTCTTTTGGATGATAGAAAACTTCGTTCGGTGTTCCGTCTTCCACAATGTAACCGCCGTCCATGAAAATTACGCGTGTAGCAACCTGTTCCGCAAAAGCCATTTCGTGAGTAACAACAATCATAGTGCTGCCTTCACGGGCAATTTCCTTCATTACGTTCAGAACTTCGCCAACGAGCTCAGGATCCAGGGCAGAGGTTGGTTCATCGAACAGGAGGATTTCCGGGTTAGCGGCAACGGCACGGGCAATTCCAACGCGCTGCTGCTGGCCGCCACTGAGCTGGCTTGGATAATAATCGTAGCGTTCTGAAAGCCCGACTTTATCCAGGGCCTTCTTTGCAGTTTCAATCGCAACTTCTTTTGGAATCTTGCGGCCGTAAATAAGTCCTTCAGTTACATTTTCCAGAGCAGTCTTATTTGCAAACAGATTGTAGTTCTGGTAAACAAATCCGCTCTTCTTACGGATTTCTGCAATCTGCTTTTTAGTTGCTTTTTTGAATTCTGTTTTGATTTCATCAAACTCAATGGAACCTTCATCTGCAGTCTCAAGAAAATCTATGCTTCTAAGAAGAGTTGTCTTTCCGCTTCCTGAAGGCCCGATAATTACGATTATGTCTCCCTTGTTTACTTCAAGGTCTACACCTTTGATTACATGGTTTGATCCGAAAGATTTTTTTATATTGCTGATTTTGATCATTGTTATCTCCTTAAGTTTTCGACTTTATTTTACAGCCCATTTCTTTTCGTAGCCTTTTTCCAGAAAGCGGAATGCAATCTGTAAAACCGTACAAAGCAGAATGTAAATCACTGCTATATCAAGATAAGCTTCGATGTAGTTATAACCGAATGCGGCCTCTGTTTTTGCAATAGCCGTAATATCTTTTACCGTCATCATGAAAGCAAGGGATGTTGATTTCATAAGTCCAATTGTTGTGTTTGCAATATTCGGCAGTGCAACTCTGAAAGCCTGTGGAATAATGATTCTTACGTAGGCCTGGGATTTTGTAAGTCCGCTTGTAAGGGCTGCTTCCATCTGACCTTTGTTCACAGTAAGAATTGCGCTTCTGAAAACCTCAGAAAGAATTGCAGTTGTATTCAGCGTAAAAATTATGTACGCATAAAAAATCGGATTGATTCCGAAAATATTCCAGTTCAGATTCAGCTTTACGTTTATCACATAATTCAAAAGCGAAGGCAGAAGTGAATACAGAAAAAGAATCTGCAGAACAACAGGTGTACTTCTTACCAGTGAAACGTAAACCGAAAAAATTCCTGCGCTTACTTTTCTTCCGTTGATTTTTGCAAGAGCAATAAAAAATCCAAGAAGACTCGAAATAATCAAAGTTACAAAAGTAAGCTTAAGAGTTACAGGAATTCCCTTCATTGCCAGGAAGAAAGTTCTAATCAAAAATTCTGTGCTGATCATTTTTTTCCTCCTGTCTATTTATTTCCGCTTCTTGAAACTGAAAGTTTCTTTTCCAGAAGCTGGAATAATTTTTCTAATGTAAAAATAAGAATCCAGTAAACGGCGAACAGTGCAATATAAACTTCCAGACTGTATGAACCGTTGTTTCTGGCAATTATCAGATTTCCCTGACCCATGATATCTATAAGTCCGATTGTGTAGGCCAGAGACCCTTCTTTCAAAAGTGAAATCAGGGAGTTTGTAAAGTTTGGAATTGCACTTACTGCAGCCTGCGGAAGCACAATTCTCAGAAGTGCCTGACTTTCAGAAAGGCCGCTTGTAAGAGCTGCTTCAGTCTGTCCTTTTGGAATGGAACCGTAAGCACTTCTGAAAACCTCCGACATGCTGGCGCTGAACATGATTGTCATTGTTGCAATTACGTAAACAGCACTTGGCAAATCCCTGAAGGGCAGTCCGTAGTAAACCACAAACAGGAGAATGATTGATGGAATACAACGGATGATGTAAATGTAGCCGGTTGCAAATGCACGACCGATTTTGTTTTTTCTGATTCTTAAGGCGGCAAGACCGAAACCAAAAACTGAACCAAGAATTACTGTTGCTAAAGTAACTCCAAGTGTTACCAGGATATACGGCCAAAGGATTTTGCTGAAAGCCACAAGAATATAAGCTGGATGAAATGGTCGCATTCTCTACCTCCGGTTACATTTCATTTTTATGAGTTTGCAGCTTCGCGAACCCACTTCAGGTGATCAATATCGATTGTCCAAGGCACTGTACAATCTGCTCCAAGAACAATTCCATCTTTTCCGTTTTCAGAAATAATGCGTTTTGTTTCTGCAACGATTTCTTCTTTTGTTCCCTTGAAGAGAACATCCTTATCTGTGTTTCCGAATCCACCGATTACAGTTCTTCCGCCAAAAATTTCTTTTCCGGCTGTAAGGCTTACTCCTTCAACAACGCTTGCAAAGTTTACAACCTTAACATCGTAGTCCTGGTAAACGCGCAGATTGTTGCGTGCTCCTTCGTATCCACAGATGTGGAGAATGTTGTATTTGCTCTGTGCGTTTGCGGCAGCCAGAAGTTCTTTTTCAGCTGTTCCTACAATGTCCAGATACTGAGCTGGAGAAAGAAGTGCGCCCTGAATATTTTTTACGCTCAGGTAAATACCGTCTGCTCCGCCTTCCGAAATTACGCGTGTAATCAGAACAGAAATGTCTTTTGCCATTTCAGAAAGAGCGTGCTTAAGTCCTTCCGGATTTTCCTTGGCAAGCTGAGCCAGTGTCAGTTTTGTTCCGTATTCCTGAAGCGCAATTTCCAGATAGAAAGGAACAGAGAAAATATTGTAGAAAGCCACAACATCTTTCTTGAATCTTTTTGTAAGTTCTTTTACAAGAGCTACCTGGCCGTCAATCCATTCTGTTGGATTGCTTGCCTTTACGTTGTTAAGATCAGCAGCAGTCTTGATTGCCTTGATTGAATCGTTTGGATAAAGGAAGAACCCGTCGCTCATAAGCTTCAAAAAGTCCGGTTGGAACTCATCAAAATATTTCTGGTGTCCTTCAATATTTCTTTTTACTGTTTCTGCTGAAGGATTTGTAAAGCTGTCTGGTGCAAAGTGGAACCAGAATCCTACAGGTACTTTATCTTCTTTCTTTCCGTCAAATACGTTTAATACTAAATCTCTTTTGCTCATTTTTATTTCTCCTTATTTTTTTATCTTTTAGATTTCGTCACCGATCTTGTAGTTTTCAGGAACATAGTCGAACAGACTGTATCCAAAGTACTGCTGCTGAAGTTTTGCGATTGTTCCGTCAGCAAGAAGCTTTTCAAATGCCTGATCGTAGTCATCTGCAAACTGCTGGTTTTTGATGTTGAACAGCGGCCATGTTGGAATACCGCGGTATGGTGTGTATGCAAGTTTATCTGCCAGGTCGTGATACTCACCAGTTGGTCTTACAACGTTTGCATCGTAAGAACTTCTGATATCGAAGTAAGCATTGTAGCGGCCTTCCAGAACCCACTGATATGCGTCAGAGATTGCGAATGATTCTGATGCAATAAGTTCAACCTGATTGTCTGGATTTCTCTTGTTGTAATTCAGGATAATCTGGTACTGTGCATTCTGCGGTGCGATTGGAACAAGCTTTCCTTTTGAAGCGGCAAAACTTTCAAGACTTGAGTACTTGTCTTTGTCTTCTGTTTTGTAAGTAATTCCGATGATACTTGCACCAATGTAGTGTTTTGGGAAAACATAAGTTTCGCTTCTGGCTTTTGTCCACCAAACGCCTTTTGTACCTACATCATATTTTCCAGTCTTAACACCAATCAGAAGATCATCATCTGTTGTTCCTGTAAATTCAAATTCATACTGAGGAAGAAGTTCGTCTACTGCTTTAAGAACAGCAACTTCATATCCGTCACTCTTTCCATTTTCATCTACAAAATCATAAGGCACATAATAGTTTGTGTGTGCCACTTTGATTTTTTTTACTCCGCTGGAAGAAGCTCCTGCTGACTTTTTGCTACATGACATTAAACCTGCAAGGCTAATTGCCAGAACTGATGCGAACAAAACTGTTACCGATTTTTTCATACTTAACCCTCCAAGGTTATAAAGTTTTATTTCCTACCTAACTGATAGGTTATGTATGAAATATACCGGTTTCGTATTTTTATTTGAAATACTAAATTTTAATGCTATGTAATAGGTTTTATTTATAACGCTATAGAGCCTTCACCAGAGCTTCCAGACCTTTTTCCAGATAATCCCGGCTGGTAGCTACATTAATTCTCTGGAACTTTTCCCCTTCCTTTCCGAAAATTCTTCCCGGGTCCAGCCAGAGGTTTGCCTCTTCCGTAATGCGGCGGTTCTGTTCTGCATCGTCGTAAGGAAGAGCCGAGCAGTCTATCCACAAAAGATAAGTTGCATCAGGTTTACGACATTTTAAAAGTCCATTGGATTTTTTGTTTATGTACTCCACAGCAAAATCAAGATTACTGCTGATAAAATCGTAAGCTTCTGCGAACCATTTTTCTCCGCGGGTATAAGCAGCTTCACAGGCAGTCAGTCCCAGAACATTCGGTTCGTCGTAACCAGTTCTGTCACGTTCAAGCCAGAATGAATTACGCAGGTTTTCGTCTGCAATGAAAATATTTGAAACCTGAAGCCCTGCAAGGTTAAAGCTTTTGCTTGGACTTGTGCAGGTCACAGTAATTTTTTCCACTTCTTTAGAAAGGGAAGCAAACACAGTATGAGTATTCGGCTTCCACACAAAGTCAGCGTGGATTTCATCACTCACAACTTTTACGTTATGCTTGAGACAGATTTCTGCAATTTTCAAAAGCTCATCTTTTTTCCAGGATTTTCCGCCAGGGTTATGAGGATTACACAAAAGAAAAAGTTTTACATCATTATCCGTAATCTTCTTTTCAAAATCTTCATAATCAACTGAATAATTTCCGAATCCTGTTTCATCTTTTTTCCAGACCAGTGGAGAAGTCACAACTTTTCTGTCATTTTTTACAATTACATTTTTGAAAGGATAGTAAACAGGCGTCTGAATCAGAACCGAGTCACCTTCTTTTGTAAATGCTTTGATTGCCGTTGCCAAAGCAAACACAACACCTGGAGTTTCAATGAGCCATTCTCTTCTTACTTCATACTGGTGATGATTTTTCATCCATGCAGAAACTGCTTCAAAGTAATGGCTTTTAATATTTGTGTAACCAAAAATTCCGTGGTTCACCCGTTCATGAACTGCTTCAAGAATTTCAGGTGCAGTTTTAAAATCCATATCGGCAACCCAGTACGAAAGACAGTCATCTTTGTGCCCTCTTTCGCCTGTAAAATCAAACTTCAGGCAGTCCGTATTTTTTCTGTCAACGAATGAAAAGTCGTAGCTCATTTTATCCTCCATGCCGGCCGCTTATTTTAAAGCCTGTTCCAGGTCTGCAATCAGTTCATCTGCATTTTCAATTCCTACACTCAGTCTTAACAGTTTATCATTAACTCCCACTCTTTCGCGAAGTTCTTTTGGAATTGAATGATGTGTCTGGGTTGCAGGATATGTCATAAGGCTCTGTATTCCGCCAAGGCTTTCCGCAAAGCTGATAACCTTAAGCTTTGAAAGAATTTCGGGAACCTTCTTTTCGTCCTTCACATAAAAACTGATCATTGCACCAAAACGTTTTGACTGGCTCTTCTGAACTTCAAGTTCTTCTTCCGGAGCAAAGCCCGCAAAGAATACTTTTTCTACAGCCGGAACAGTTCTCAAGAATTCAGCAATTTTTTCTGCGCTGTCGCAGGATCTGTCCATGCGCAGAGGAAGTGTCTTGATCCCGCGGAGAACAAGCCAGCTGTCAAAAGGAGAAAGTGCTGCACCCTCACTCATAGCCTGTACTCTGAAAAATTCATCGTTCTCTTTTCCTGAATAACAGAGGAATCCGGCAATCACGTCATTGTGGCCGCCAAGATATTTTGTTCCGGAATGAACAACGAAATCTGCTCCAAGTTTTTTTGGCTGCTGCAGATACGGCGAAAGGAATGTATTGTCCACACATAAAGTTCCGCCGTTTTTATGAATAAGGTTTGCACAGAATTTTATGTCGGTAATCCTCATCATCGGATTTGAAGGAGTTTCTATAAACAGAGCTTTAGTTTCAGGTTTGATTGAAGCCCGAAGTTTTTCTTTATTGCTTGTGTCTATGAATTCAAAATTGATTCCGTAACGGGCGTAAACATTGAACATACGCCATGTGCCGCCGTAAAGATCTTCGCTTACAAGAACATGATCACCAGGAACAAACTGCTTTACCCAGGTAGAAATTGCGCCCATGCCGGAAGAAAAAGCCAGGCCGTATTCTGTGTGCTCAAGAGCGGCCACTGTCTGTTCCAGTTCAAGGCGTGTCGGGTTCAGGCCGCGGCTGTAGTCAAAACCCGAAGACGTATAAAGATCAGGATGCGCAAAAGTTGAAGACAATACGATTGGCGTGCTTAATGCACCGGTTTTACTTTCAACTTTTGTCCATCCGTGTGCACAAAAAGTTTCTGAAGAAATATTTATGTCCCCGCAGGGACAGGGGCTTTTTCCATGTGCCCCGTTTCCATTTACACTAGCTTCCATAATTTCCCCCTTTCAGGATTTCTGCTAATAATCTAGTTGGATACAGGGAGTTTGAATAATACTAAGTTTTAATTATTTGCCATAAGAAATTCTTATAACCTATTGAATATATAGGTTTATGGACAAAGCCTATAGATTTCTCCTATAATGTATGTATGACACTTCAGCAATTAAAATATGTAATCGGAGTTTCCGAAATCGGGTCTTTGAATAAAGCCTCTGAAACACTTTACGTTTCCCAGCCTTCTCTTACAGCGGCAATTAAGGAAGTTGAAACTGAATTTGAAATCAAACTCTTCAACCGTTCCAGCAAAGGAATCAGTCTGACAAATGAAGGAAAAGATTTTGTTCAGCACGCCCGCCAGATTTACGCTCAGTATGAAAGTCTTCTGGATGATTTTGATCCGTCAAAAAAACGTAAAAAGAAATTTGCTGTAAGCTGTCAGCACTACTCTTTCTGTGTAAAGTCTTTCATCAATCTGATGAAAAAATACGAAAAAGAAAATTCCGCTGCCCAGTACGAATTTGCAATCAACGAAACAAGAACTCTCACAGTAATTGATGATGTTTCGAATCTTCGGAGCGAAATCGGAATCTTGAATCTTTCAAACTTCAACCGTTCTTACATCTCAAAACTTCTGAAGTCTTACGACCTTGTCTTCACTCCACTTGTGTCGTGCAAAACTTATGTTTATCTCTGGAAGAAACATCCTCTGGCAAAAAAAGAATCAATCAATTTTGAAGATCTCAAACCGTATCCTGTTCTTATGTTCGACCAGAATGCAATGAGTTCCCTTTATCTGACAGAAGAAATTTTTGCAGACCGTGACTACGATAAAATCATCAAAACAACCGACCGTGCCACAAACCTGAACCTTATGACCGGAATGAATGCTTACTGCCTCTGCTCAGGAATTATCAGCAACGAACTGAACGGAGACGATTTTATTGCAGTTCCTTTCCGTGATGACGAAAACTCAGACGACCTGATGGAAATCGGATACATTACAAAATCAAACGTAATTCTTTCCAAAGCCGGAAAAGATTACCTTGAGGAACTGCAGAAATATCTGAAGGACTGTAAGTAAATCCCTGTTATTCCCGGGTTGCAATTACGCCGCCGCCCACAATCACGCCGTCAGAATACAGAACAGCAGACTGCCCTGGTGAGACGGCTTTCTGCGGTTCAGTAAAAGTGATTTTCCACTTTCCGTCTCCTGCAGATTTTATACTGCAGTCCACAGGTTTACTTGCCAGGCGGATTTTCACTTTTGCTTTTATTTCTTCAGGGTGTTCAGGAATTACGCCGCCCGCCCATACAAAATCTTCTGCAATAAAGCTTTCAGAAAACAAGTCTTCTTCTTTTGAAACAACAATCAGATTATTTACTGCATCAATCGAATGAACGTAAACCGGGTAGTTGGCGCTTATGCCAAGTCCTTTTCTCTGTCCGATTGTATAATGCTCAATTCCGTTGTGGCGCCCAAGAACATGCCCGTCTATGTCGATAATATCTCCGGGAATGCTTGGCTTGTCAGAAAAAAGTTCCGGAAGATATTCCGGGCTGATGAAATCCTGGCTTTCTTTTTTCTCTGCCGCTTTTAGTCCGAAGGCTCTGGCCTTTTCAAAAACTTCAGCCTTTGTCATCTGTGAAAGTGGAAAACGAACTTTACTCAAAGTTTCAGAAGGAATTCTGTAAAGAAAATAAGTCTGGTCTTTTGAAACATCAGTTGCGCCTGAAATCATATACGGGCGGATTTCAGTTCCAAAAATTCCTTCAGCCGGACGTACAACAGAAGCATAGTGTCCGGTACAAAAATAATCATATTTGATTCCAAGATCATTCACCGCTTCAAGCATGGCACCGAATTTCAGATTGCGGTTGCACATGATGCACGGGTTTGGAGTTCGGCCGCTTCTATATTCAGATTTAAAATATTCCAGAACTTTTTCTTCGTAAACCTTCTGAAGGTTTACCACGTGGTATTCAATATCGTGTTCAGAACAGAACGCCTTGCATTCTTCTATGTCGGCATATTCATCAGGACCGTAACAGGCGTCTTTATGAGCCTTTCTTTCTGCAGCTTCCGGAAGTGAAAGCTTTCCTGACCAGAGACTCATTGTTACGCCAATTACTTTGCAGCCTTTCTGCTTTAGAAGTAATGCAACTAAAGTGGAATCCACACCACCGCTCATGCCCACAAGAACAGTGTCTCCCGCCTGCGGCATATTCTGAAGTTCGTAAGTCATAAAAATATTTATATATTTTTATTTCCTACTCGGTCAATAGGTATATAAACCGCTGCTCTTACTTCTTCAGTTTATTAAGCCGTTCCAGTGCGGCGTAGAGTGTTTCGTCTTTTTTTGCAAAGTGAATTCGGAGGTAATCGTTTATTGGTTCCTTAAAGAAGCTTGAACCCGGAACCATTCCTACTCCAACTTCACGGGCCAGATATTCACCAAACTCCAGGTCGCTTGTCATTCCAAGATTTTTCATGTGCTCGCTGAAATCAATCATGATGTAATAAGCACCCTGAGGCACGTTGTGCTTAAGGCCAATGTCATCAAGACCTTTAAGCATAAGGTCCCGTTTGTGCGTATATTTTGCTAAGAGTTCATCGTAGTAATCCTGGCCGAACTTGAGGCCCGTTACAATTGCTTCCTGAAGAGGAGCCGCAGCTCCTACTGTAAGAAAATCGTGAACCTTTTTTATACGGTCTGTAATTTCTGCGGGAGCAATTGTGTAGCCAAGACGCCAGCCTGTAAGGGAATAGGTTTTGGAAAGAGAACCGCAGACAATTGTTCTTTCCCGCATGCCCGGAAGGGAAG
This sequence comes from Treponema sp., assembly GCA_045617385.1. Lineage (GTDB taxonomy): Bacteria > Spirochaetota > Spirochaetia > Treponematales > Treponemataceae > Treponema_D. The sequence goes on along the minus strand of JAZLIM010000003.1, from coordinate 7,278 downwards.
CCATGTAAACCATTTTGTACGGAGCATAAATGATATGCTCGTAAACTTCGTCGGTAACAATATAAGCGTCATATTTTTTTGCCAGATCCGCAAGCACTGTCATTTCTTCAAGGGTAAAAACTTTTCCGCATGGGTTTGACGGATTACACAGAATCAAAGCCTTTGCTCCTGACTTAAATGCATCTTCCACAAGGTTCGGGTCAAAGTTATATTCAGGCGGAACCAGCGGAATGTAAATCGGTTCCGCCCCGCTCAAAATTGTGTCGGCTCCGTAGTTTTCATAGAACGGACTGAAGATTGCAACCTTGTCGCCCGGGTTACAGATTGTCATCATGGCGGCCATCATTGCTTCGGTGCCGCCACAGGTAACCACAATCTCTTCGTTTGGATTAATGTCTATTCCCATGAGTCTGGACTGTTTTTCTGCCAGGGCTTCGCGGAAATTCTGGGCTCCCCATGTAAGCGAATACTGATGAAAGTTTTCGTGAGAGACTTCGGCAAGACGATCCAGAATTTCTTTTGGCGGATCAAAATCAGGAAAACCCTGAGAAAGATTTACTGCGTTGTATTTAAGGGAAATGCGAGTCATTCTGCGAATTACGCTGTCTGTAAAAGTTTCTGTTCTATGCGAAAGTGGTTTCATAAGTCTTCTCCCGAAATATTCCAAACCTGATTTTCGTTAATCATACTCTGATTTATTTTACTCTTCAATTCTGAAAGTTTTGTTATTTCTGCAAATGGCTGTTGTCTTTTTATTTTCTATTGCGTACAATCTAATTGTAAACAATACCAAACAAGGAGATTTATTTATGAACGCATTTGAATTTAAAGCAAAGACTCAGGACGGAAATGAAATTGAACTTTCACAGTTTAAGGGAAAAGTTCTTCTCATTGTAAACACAGCAACAGGCTGCGGATTTACTCCTCAGTACGATGAACTTCAGGATATGTATGACGAACTGAAAGATGAAGGTCTTGAAATCCTGGACTTCCCTTGCAACCAGTTCGGTGCACAGGCTCCTGGTTCAGATGAAGAAATCCATGACTTCTGTTCAAGCCGCTACGGAATCACTTTCCCACAGTATTCTAAGATTGATGTAAACGGCGAAAATGCTGCACCTCTCTACAAATGGCTTACTGCTAATACAACTTTCGCAGGCTTCCAGGGACCAGCAGAAGAAATCCTGAATCCTATTGTTGAAGGAATGGACAAAGATTTCAGAAACAACGGAAACATCAAATGGAACTTCACAAAATTTGTAATCACCCGTGACGGTGAAATTGCCGGCCGCTTTGAACCTACTGCCGACATTGCTGATGTAAAAGCAAAAATCAAAGAGGTACTCTAATGACTGTTGCCGTAAGATATTTTTCACGTACAGGAAATACAAAAAAGCTTGCGGATGCCATTGCACAGGAACTTGGTGTAGAAGCTAAAACTACAGATTCTGCCCTGGAAGAAAATGTTGATCTTCTGTTCCTTGGAACTGCAATGTACGCTGCAGGTGTAGACCCCGCAATTGATGAATTTGTAAAGACAAATGCAGCCAAAATCGGGAAAATTGCCAGTTTCTGTACTACAGCTGTGGCACCTTCAACCTTCAAGCTTGTTAAGAAGATTGCCGAAGCAAACAACGTTCAATTAATGGACAATGAATTCCACTGCAAAGGAAAGTTCACTGTAATGCATAAAGATCGTCCAAACGAAAAAGATCTGAATGCTGTACGCCAGTTTGCAAAAGAACTTGTTAAATAACCTTCAGAAAGTCCCGGAACCCCCGGGACTTTTAGTTATAGAATTCGGTCTAAACGTTATATTTTTAACCTTGAATTCCTACTATAATGGTTCGTATATTTGATTTAGGATTAGAAGATGGAAAAAATCATTCAGAAAAAATATAAAGGTGAACGTTCCCTTTATGGCAGATCAAACCTTTATATTCAGGATACTGTTTTTGGTGAGGGCGAATCTCCTTTAAAAGAATGTCATGACATTGAATTGAATACCTGCCTTTTCCAGTGGAAGTATCCTTTCTGGTACTGCCGTAACATCAAGGCAGAAAACTGCTCATGGTTTGATATGGCAAGAGCCGGTGTATGGTACACAACAAATATGACAGTGAATCATGCACAGATTCAGGCACCAAAAAATTTCCGCCGCTGTGACGGCCTTGTTCTTGATGATGTAGTTATGTCTAACGCTGCAGAAACTTTGTGGCACTGCAAGAATGTAAAAATGAACAACGTTTCAGCCAAAGGTGATTATTTTGCCATGGATTCTTCTGACATGGAAATTGAAAACTTTTCTCTGGATGGAAATTATTCTTTTGACGGCTGTAAAAATATCACTATCAGAAATTCCCGCCTCCTTTCAAAAGATGCTTTCTGGAATTCTGAAAACATTACAGTTTACGATTCTTTTATTTCCGGTGAATACCTTGGCTGGAATTCAAAAAATCTGACTCTCGTGAACTGTACTATCGAAAGTCTTCAGGGAATGTGTTACATCAACAATCTTGTGATGAAAAACTGCAAGCTCATCGACACAACCCTGGCCTTTGAAAACTGCACTATGGATGCAGAAATTTCCGGAAGAATTGAAAGTGTTTTCAATCCTATTGAAGGAACAATCAAGGCTGATGAAATTGAAGAACTGATTATCGAAAAAGATCTGGTTGATGAATCAAAAACAAAAATCGTATGCGCAAAAATCAACAAACGCAGCGATAAACCGGAATGGAAAAGATAACCTGAAAGCGGAACAGATATGAAATACGATTTTGACAACACTCCGGACCGCCGGAACACCGATTCCTACAAGTGGGATGTAAAAGAAAACGAACTTCCAATGTGGGTTGCAGATATGGACTTTGCAGCTGCTCCGGAAATCCGCCAGGCATTTTCAAAACGTATTGAACACGGAGTTTTCGGGTATGCAACAATTCCTGACGCCTGGTACGAAGCCTACCAGAACTGGTGGGAAAAACGCCATCATCTGAAAATCGAAAAGGACTGGCTTATTTTCTGTACAGGCGTAGTGCCAGCCATTTCAAGCATTGTAAGAAAACTCACCACACCTAACGAAAATGTAGTCATCCTGACTCCGGTTTACAACATCTTCTTCAACAGCATCATCAATAACGGATGCCGTGTTCTGGAATGTCCTTTAGACTACAAAGACAATTCCTACAACGTGAACTGGAAAGATCTGGAAGAAAAACTTTCGAACCCGCAGACTACACTTTTGATCTGGTGTAATCCTCATAATCCTGCAGGCCGCCTCTGGGATGCAGATACAATGAAGCGGGTTGGTGAGCTCTGTAAGAAATATCACGTTACTGTAATCTCTGACGAAATCCACTGCGACCTGGTTCGCCCTGGAAAAGAATATATTCCTTTCGCTTCTGTTTCGGAAACCTGCCGAGACCTCAGCATTTCCTGTGTTGCCCCAACAAAAACATTCAACCTTGCGGGCCTTCAGTCTGCTGCAGTTTTTGTTCCGGAACCGAATCTTCGCCACAAAGTCTGGCGCGGTCTTAACACCGACGAAGTAGCCGAGCCAAATTCTTTTGCAACTCTTGCCGCCATTACGGCCTTTGAAAAAGGAGAAGACTGGCTTAACGAACTTCGGGAATATGTTTTCAAAAACCGCGATTACGTTGAAACATTCATCAAAGAAAATATTCCTGAGCTTACCGTTGTTCCTGCAGATGCAACCTATCTTGTGTGGATTGATATAAGCCGTGTTTTTGGAGACGGAATTGCTGCCCGTGATTTCATAAGAAACAAAACAGGGCTTTTTATAAACGAAGGAAATGAATACGGAACTGCAGGAAACAATTTCATAAGAGTAAACGTTGCCTGCCCTCTTGAACGGGTAAAAGACGGTATGAACCGTCTCAAAGAAGCTGTAAATCTTAAGAAATCAAACGTATAAACATTTGCTAGACAATGTTTATTTTGTATATGCATTGTATATACAAAATAAACAAAAGGGCCCCTCACAGATGTGAAGGGCCCTTTTGCATTTACTATGCCTTTACAACCTTCTTTTTGATGAAGAACATCAGTCCTACGATTCCGGCAATTCCAACGATGAGTGGAACAATCCAGTTATGCATAAGACCTGCAAGGATGTAACATACGAATGAAACTCCTGCACATGTAAGTGCATAAGGCAGCTGTGTTGAAACGTGATTTACGTGTTCACATTCAGCACCTGCAGAAGCCATGATTGTTGTGTCTGAAATTGGAGAACAGTGGTCACCACAAACAGCTCCAGCCATACATGCAGAAATTGAAATGATGCGGATTGGATCGCTTACTTCAGGGAACGCAGCAATACAGATTGGAATAAGGATTCCGAATGTTCCCCATGAAGTTCCTGTTGCAAATGCAAGGCCACATGCAATCACGAAGATGATTGCAGGCAGGAAGCTCTTGAGTCCAGCAGCATTTGTTACCAGACCTGCAACGAACTGTTTTGCTCCAAGAGAATCTGTCATGCCTTTGAGTGTCCATGCAAGTGTCAGAATAAGGATAGCTGGAACCATTGCTTTGAATCCTTCAGGGATACATTCCATTGCAGCTTTGAATGAAAGAACGCGGCGGCACATGTAGAAAATAAGGGTAACGATAAGTGCACCGAATGAACCGATCATAAGACCAACTGACGCATCTGAATTAGAGAAGCCTTCAATTACATTCAGGTAAGAATCATTTGCAACCATTCCTTCTTCTGTTTCTACCATTGCAGTAAAGAATCCACCAGAGTAAAGCATTCCAACAACACAGAAAACAATGAGAACAACGATTGGAAGAATCAGGTCGATTACTTTTCCGCTTGATGCTGTTTCTGTATCTGAATCACTTTTGTCACTCATCATCTGAAGTGCTTTTTCATATTTGCTCATTGTTCCGAAATCCACTTTCATGAATACCAGGGAAAGGAGCATTACGATTGTAAGAAGTGCGTAGAAGTTGAAAGGAATAGCCTTACAGAAAAGAACGAATCCGTTTTCTCCTTCACCGGCAAAACCTGCAACAGCGGCAGCCCATGAAGAAACAGGAGCGATGATACAGATTGGTGCTGCTGTTGAGTCGATAAGGTATGCCAGCTTTTCGCGGCTGATTCCGTGTTTGTCTGTAACAGGGCGCATTACCGAACCAACGGTAAGACAGTTGAAGTAGTCATCGATAAAAATCAGAATACCAAGAAGGATTGTAGCCAGCTGAGCGCCAACCTTAGTCTTGATGTGTTTTTTTGCCCATTCACCAAAGGCAGCCGAGCCGCCGGCCTTATTCATAAGGGCAACCATGATTCCAAGGATTACCAGGAAGATCAGGATACCAACGTTATAAGAGTCGGCAAGAGATCCAACAAAGCCGTCCTGGAAAACGTGTGTCAGGAATCCTGTGAATCCGGTTCCCATAGAAGCAGCATAGAAAACACCGCCAAGAGCGATACCGGCAAAAAGTGAAGAATAAACTTCTTTTGTGATGAGGGCCAGTGCAATGGCCAGAATAGCAGGTACAAGTGACCAGAATGTTTCAATCATTTTTTATTTTCCTTCCTTATCTTCAAGCGGAGCCTTTACCCCGTCTTTTTCCAGTTTTTCCAGGACTTTTATTGCATAGTCCAGTGCATCCAGAGCATTTGCCTGAGCATATGTCTTGATGTCTTTAAGTGCTTTCACAGCTTCAACATTTGTCATATTACTTCTCCTTTTGTAATATCAGGGAAGAAAATACTCTTCCTTATCCCTTCAATTATACCACCCAAATTATTATCACGCATTGGAATTTTCAGAATTGCCGTGTTTGTGTTATTTCGATAGGATTTTAACTGTTATGTATCTTTCCGTATGTTTCAGTTCAACTCTTCAGAAAACCGTCAGCTTTAATAAAGTAGCCCTTACAGAAGTAAACCGTTCCGTAAAATACCGCATGGATGCTTCTGGAAAAGCAATCAACACAGCAAGAATTCTTGCCCAGCTGGAACCGGGCAGTGTTACCTGCCTCTGTCCGTTGGGAAAGGAAAATGCTTCCTATTTTAAGAAGCTTGCCGCCAAAGACGGACTCAAAGTTTGTTCAGTTCTCATTCCGGGCTTCACCCGCGAATGCGTAACGCTTCTGGACTCCTCTTCTCACACCACTACAGAGCTTGTTGTAGGTGAACCTGAACTTTCATACGACACAGAAAAGGCCTCCCTTCGTTTTCTTAAACTTTTCAGAAAAACCTTGAAAAATCAGAAAGCTGTGATTATTGCTGGAAGCCGCCCTCAGGTCTGGTCTCAGGAACTCCAGGCACAACTTTGCAGTGAAACAGTTAATAGCGGCCGTCTTCTTCTTGCTGATTTCTGGGGAAAAGATCTCCTGAACGTTCTCAAAACCTGCACTCCGCAGATCATCAAAATCAACGAAGAAGAACTCTGTTCTACATTCGGCCTTTCTTTCCCATTGAGCGAAGACAAGCTCAAGGAAGAAATCTGCCGCAAATCTCGGGAACTTTCGAATATTCTTATTATTACAAGGGGGACAGCCCCCACTTTTGCCGCAAACAAGGGAGAATTCTATTCCTGCCCTATAGAAAAGCTTGTTCCGGTAAACACCACTGCCTGCGGAGACTCTTTCAACGCCGGTTTCATCTACGAATTCGTTAAAACTTCTGACATGGATAAAGCCCTCCAGAAAGGCACCTGGTGCGCCGCCCGCAACGCCCTCAGCGAAATCCCCGGCACCATACGCTAAAACGTACGTTTTTTATCAAAGCCTCATAAAAACTTTCACGGGTTTCAAAATGGGCGGCACAGAAACGTTCTCCCGTCATTTTCAGGAAGACCGGGAACGCTAGTTAGCGTCGCTAAGTTGCAGCTCGGCAAAGAAACTATAGACCCGAGCTGCAGACTTTCCCGGCTTCCTGAAATGACTCGCGAACGTTTCCAACAACAGTCGAAAACCCGTGACAAGTTTTTATAGATTCTAAAATGTACGGTTTATTCAAATAGTTTTTATAAAGCCAGAAATGAATTACGCGAAGCATAGGAATAAACAGAACATTGTATGATTAACAAAAAAACATGCGCGAGGAAACAAGTCTTTTAAGACCTAGATAAATTCGTAAGGTTACAAAAAAAGTGGGACGCAGGCAAAAAAAATGAGAGGGTTCCCCTGGGGTATGTGGAGCAAGTGAGCATAGCGAACTTGCGGAACGGGGCACCACAGGGGGAGGCTCATTTTGTTTTGCCGTCGCTGGGACCCGCTTTTTTTGTAATCGTA
>JAZLIM010000002.1:0-6800 GCA_045617385.1 Treponema sp. | reverse complement strand
AAGGAATTCAAGCTTTTCCCTTAATTCGATGTTTACCGCGTTTCCAACGGCATTAGTTGTTGAAAGCATGTCTGAAGCTGCAATGGCACGTAAAGCAAGACGGGATCCCCGGATAGAAGTAAAAAAGAAAGCGATGTCGCCAATTACAAGGATCGAAAGAATTGAAATAAGAATGGTTTTTCGTAAGCTGCCCATAAACACTCCAAAAAAGATAGTTACTTCAATTATAAACCGAATATCCAAAAAATCCAAAATCTTTAAAATATAAAAATTTTGAAATATTTACTGACCCTATAAACTTTCTTTTCTTTCATTTATACTAAAGGAGATAATTTATGGCTAAAACTTTTGACGATATAGCTAGCTAAAAACACAGGGGCATTGTGTTTTTAGCGCTATAGCAAACTTGCGAAGCAAGTTTACCATTAAATAAGGAGACGTTTAGTATATGGCTAAGACATATGATGACAAGAAGATAATTTACACCATGGACCGCGTAAGCCGCGCTTATGGAACAAAAGTAGTTCTGAAAGACGTAAGCATTTCTTACTACTATGGCGCAAAGATTGGTGTTGTAGGTGCCAACGGTTCTGGTAAATCTTCACTTTTCAAAATCCTGGCAGGACGCGATACAGACTTTACAGGTGAAACTTCAATCGCACCTGGATACACAATCGGTTACCTGGAACAGGAACCGGAACTTGAAGCTGGAAAGACAGTTATTGAAGTTGTAAAAGAAGGTGTAAAACCTATTACAGATTTGCTTGCAGAATTTGATGCAGTAAATGAAGCTTTTGGTGACCCTGATGCAGACTTTGACAAACTCTGCGCACGCCAGGCAGAAATCCAGGAAAAACTGGACGCCGCCGACGCATGGAACCTGGACGCAAACCTGGAGCTTGCCATGGAAGCACTCCGCTGTCCTCCACAGGATCAGGTTGTAGATGTGCTTTCCGGAGGTGAACGCCGCCGTGTTGCATTGTGCCGTCTGCTTCTTCAGAAACCTGACATCCTTCTTCTGGACGAACCTACTAACCACCTTGATGCCGAAACAGTTGCATGGCTCGAAAAACACCTGCACGATTATCCTGGAACAATTATCGCCGTAACTCACGACCGTTACTTCCTGGACAATGTTGCAGAATGGATTCTGGAACTGGACCGCGGTGAAGGTTATCCATTCAAAGGAAATTATTCTTCATGGCTTGAACAGAAAAATGCACGCCTTGCTCAGGAAGCAAAAGGCGAAACACAGCGCCAGAAAGACATCGCACGCGAACTTGAATGGATTCACATGGGCGCTAAAGGCCGCCAGGCAAAACATAAGGAACACATTACCCGCTACAACGAACTTATGGCTCAGGGCGGAAAAGTTCAGCTTAAAGACACACAGATTTCCATTCCGGCTGGTCCACGTCTTGGCGGACAGGTAATCGACATTGAAGGACTTACAAAATCCTTTGGCGACAAACTGCTGTTCGAAAATCTTGATGTTCATATTCCGGCTGGTGCTGTTGTTGGTATTGTTGGACCAAACGGTGCCGGTAAAACAACACTCTTCAAGATGATTGTTGAAGCTGCTTCAAAAACAGAAGCCAACAAAGGAATGGGCGGAACAGGCGAACTTCCTGATGCCGGTACAATCAAAATCGGTCAGACTGTAAAACTGGTTTACGTTGACCAGCTCCGTTCGAACCTTGATGAAAACAAGACAATTTACGAAACACTTTCAGGCGGATCAGATCTGATCAAGCTTGGTGCAGTTGATGAAAAAGGTCGTCCGCTCGAAGGCGGCGTTCGTGAAATCAACGCACACGCTTACTGTGGCTGGTTCAACTTTGGAAGTGCAGAACAGAACAAGAAAGTTGCAGTTCTTTCCGGTGGTGAAAGAAACCGCCTGAACCTGGGACTCATGCTCCAGGAAAGCGGAAACGTTCTTTTGTTCGACGAACCTACAAACGACCTGGACGTTCAGACTGTTCGTGCTCTGGAAGACGCCCTTGAAGACTTTGCCGGCTGTGCCATGGTTGTTTCCCATGACCGCTGGTTCCTTGACCGTATCTGTACACACATTCTGGCATTCGAAAACAATTCAACAGTACGCTTCTACGAAGGTAACTGGTCTGAATATGCTGAATGGAAGATGAAAGAATTCGGTGAAGACGTAGGCGTACCAAAACGCACAGTATACAGAAAACTTACACGCTAAAAGCGGAAAAACTGAAAAGGGCTGTCCGAAAGGACAGCCCTTTTTTATTCAAATGGTCCCTGAGCCTGTCGAAGGGCCGAAGGGCCCGTTTAATCTTACATTCTGAAGACTTTAGAATTTCGTTCCGGTGTCCATTTTGCACGGCGCTCGGGCGGCAGGGACTCTACGGTGTCGGCATGGAACCCGATCTTTTCGAACCAGTCTGCGGCCTGTGTGGTAAGGATGAATACACTTTTTGCGCCTGTGTTCTTTGCACGGTCAAGAAGATAGTTGATCATCTTTACGCCGATTCCCATGTGGTCAAAGTCGGAATCAACAGCTACGGCAGCAATTTCGGCCTGACCGTCCGGATAGCGGTGCAGAGCTGAACAGGCGCGGATACCACCGTCCAGTTCGTAGACGATGAAATCTTCAAGCTGGCTGACAAGCTGGTTTTCAGTTCTTGGAAGAAGTTTTCCGCTCTGGAAGAACGGCCGCATAACGCTGAGAACTGAAGGAACGTCGGCAGAAGTCATAGGACGGATGCCGCCGTAGTTGCTTGTATAGATCATGGTGCCCGAACCAAGTTCGCTGAAGATTTCGCATGGAAGAACACCGTCAAGTTTTCCGTCAACAATGTGAACACGGGTAACTCCGCGGCGGCAGGCGTCGCGGGCCAGGTCCAGAAGGCGCAGAATCACATCATCAGAGTTCTGGGCATTTTCAGGATCAACTCCGTTTTCTTTAAGGAACACTTCAGTTTCATCTACGCTCAAAGCTGGAACACCGCCTTCTTCCGAAAGGGGGAATCCTGCAGGAATCTTGTATGTGTCGCTGGTAATCTGCTTGTTGTCCATAACGAAGAAAAGCTTGTCGGCTTTAAGACTTGCAGCAATGTTCTGGGCAAGACTGATGGACGAAATATTGTAAGGGTGTCCGGATGAGTTCCAGCCGATGCACGGGAAAATTGGAATGAATCCGTCATCCAGAACTTTCTGAACTGCTTCTTCCTGAAGCTTGTCGATTTCGCCTGCGGTGCAGAAGTCCTGGCCGTTTATGATTCCCTTTCCGCGGGAGCGTACCCAGTTCCCGATTACGGCAGAAACACGGTTGGCAGCAAGGCTTGTCATTACGATATTGGAAACATCGAAAGCGGCCATTTTTATAAGAGGCATGGCAGAGTCATCAGTAATGCGGAAGTTGTCTTTTGTGGTCCATTTGATTCCGGCATTTTCCAGAACTTCATCAATACGCTTGCGGGCGCCAGGCACGATGATAACTTTAAGCCCGGCTTCATGAAGCATTGCGATGTCCTTAATGTGACTTGAGAAAAGCGGTGAATCAAAAAGTTTGTCATCCAGATAAATAACGACTGTTGCGTTCTTGAATTTCTGGAGGTAACGGATTACGCCGCGGATATTTTCTGCTTTCTGTACTCTTGTTTCCATATATAAAAGTATACCGTGCAGTAGAAATTTATTATACTTATAACATGAAAATTTTAACCTGGAATGTTAACGGAATCCGCGCTGTAGAAAAAAAGGGATTCTGCGAATGGCTCGAAAACTGTGGAGCCGATGTAGTCTGTATTCAGGAAACAAAAGCAAAACCTGAACAGCTTTCTGAAAATCTTATCAATCCGAAAGGCTATAAATCATATTGGGCAAGTGCCGTAAAACCCGGATATTCGGGAACAGCTGTTTACTCAAAAACAGAACCTGACAAAGTGGAATTTCTTGGAGACTCACGCTTTGATGATGAAGGACGTACAGTAATGGCTTTTTTCGGAAAGCTTGTTGTAATCAGTGCATACTTTCCTAACAGCCAGGATGCAGGTGCCAGACTGGATTATAAAATCGCTTTCTGTGACACAATGCTTGAACGTCTGAATAAACTTGTAGAAGAAGGCTTCGACATTGTCCTTTGCGGCGACTACAACATTGCCCATAAACCTATAGATCTGGCAAACCCGAAGACAAACGAAGGAAACGCCGGATACCTTCCTGAAGAACGTGAATGGATGACAAAATTCCTGGCTGCCGGATACTGCGATTCTTTCCGTCATTTCTGCCAGGATCCCGGGCAGTACAGCTGGTGGAGCTACCGCTTCCACGCCCGTGAAAAGAATGTAGGATGGCGTATTGATTATGCAAACGTTAACGAAAGACTTATGCCAAAGGTAAAGTCATGCGTAATCAGACAGGACGTAATGGGCAGTGATCACTGTCCTGTAGAAATTGAAGTTGAGATGTAAAAATGCAGTGGTTTGAAAAAGAAGACTTCTGGAACAATTACAGCCCCATCATGTTTGACGAAGCCCGCTGGGCCGAAGCTCCTGCCGTTGCGGAATTCGTGCGTTCTATTGCAGGCCTGAAAGAAGGCGACAGCGTCCTTGACGCCGGATGCGGGCTTGGAAGAATCAGTGTGGAACTGGCTGCCCTTGGTCTTGATGTAACGGGCGTAGACATCATCCAGAGTGAACTGGATGCAGCCCGGGAAACCGCAGACGACGAGGGCGTGGAGCTGGAACTCATAAACGCTGATCTACGCACTTTTGAGTCTGAAAAGAAATTCGACTGCGCGGTGAATCTTTATACCTCTTTTGGATATTGTGATACAAAAGAAGAGGATTTCGCCATTTTAACCCACATTTGTAATACATTGCGCCAGGGCGGAACTTTTATTCTTGAATGTACCAGCCGTGAAACCGCAATCATGTACTTTACTGAAGGTGAAGAATTCGAACGTGCCGGAATGATCTGCCAGACACATTTCAGTGTTGTGGGAGCCTGGGAAGGACTTCGTTCTAAGTGGGATCTGATAAAAAAAGACGGCACAAAAATCGAACACGAATTTGTGCAGCGTCTTTATTCCGCAGCCGAGCTGTGTGAAATCATGAAACGGGCAGGTTTTTCTGAAGCAAACGCATACGGCGATTTTGACAAATCCCCGTATGACCAGAATGCCCGCACAATGGTGATTATCGCGAAGAAATAGAAATATTGCCCGAAAGTGAACTGAGCTTCAGTGTAGGGCCGCCTTTCTTGTTGCTGGAAATCAGATCGTCGCAGTTGCTTGCTGAAATCCCTGTAATTCCGTCAGTGAAGTTTCCTGTTGTAGTGTTAATCTTTGCAGAGTAAGCGCTGTTCTTTGGAACAGTAAGGCTGATTGTTCCGCTTGTATTTTTTGCAAAGGAATCGCTGCTAACCATCTTTACCAGATCAAGATCAATTTTTCCGCTTACACACTGAATCTCGAACATTCCGGTATCTGTTTTTTCACAGTTGATTTTTCCGCTTACAGCTTCAATGCGGATAAAATCAGAACGTGTGTTTGAAAGGGAAACTTCACCGCTTACTGCAGAAGTAGTCAGCCCTTTTGTTTTGATGTCAGAAAGACTGATCTTTCCGCTGGCACCGTTAATCTTCATGTATTTTGCAAAGTCGCAGTTCTTCATGTTTACTGTTCCGCTTGTTGTTGTAAGGTCAACAGAGTCAGAACGGATTCCGTCAAAACCAACAGCAGCAGAGGCAGTAATCAGAGAAATGTTTTCGAATTCAATTCCCGAAGGAACAGTAATCTGGATTTCATGTTTTTTCTTGAAGTTGGAAAGCAGCTTTGTTTTAATGGAAAGTGTTCCAGCAGAAACTGCTACAGTAGGAATTGTTCCGCCTTCTTCTCCAAGGATAACAACCTGAATCTGATTTGAGTGGGAAGTTTTGAAAGTTGCTTTTCCGGAAGCAAAGTTCACTTCGATTTTTTTTACCTGTGCCGGAAGATATGATTCATTTACTACTTCGCGCATGCCGGAAGCAAAAGCAGTAAAAACAGAAACAAGTAAGGCTGCAATAATAAATAATTTTTTCATAAATAAACTCCTGTCGTGAAATAATTCACGTTTTCTATTTTAGTACCAAATTGAGTGTTGTACTATTCCTTTTCGGTTACACGGTAATCCCAGTTGTGTTTAGGGTAGCGGCCTTTCATCTCTTTGCAGATTTCAATCCAGGTGCCCGACCAGAAGCCTGCAAGGTCGTCGGTGATCTGAAGAGGGCGTCTGGCCGGTGAAAGCAGTTTCAGAAGAACCGGCTGGCCCATAACTTTGGGGCTTTCAAAACACCCGAAAATTCTCTGGATGATGATTTCGATTACCGGCCTTACGATAAGCTTTGTTCTGTCGTCGGGGCTGGAGTTCATTTCGTAGGTGACTTTTGTTTTCTTTCCGTTTGGAAGCATAAGCTGGTTCGGAACGTTCCGGTCGATTTCGGCCCCGTCCAGGAACCAGTAGAGTGCGTTATACAGAACTTCGTCGGTAAGCTTTCCGTCTGTAAGGAAAGGGGTGAGCCATTCTTCCGGGTTCTCTTCAAGGCGGGAAAGAACTTTGCGGGTGCTTCCCGAATGAGTTGCGTAGAAATCGGCGCGGATCAGGAACTCCTTGCTTCTTTCAGACATATCCAGAGTTTCAAGTCCTTTATTACGGATCTGGGAACACCAGGCAAGGGCTGAATCTTCCTTTGTAACAGGAAGGCGTTTTTCGGAAAGTATGATTTTCCCGTATTTTGTATATACAAATTTGCTTATTCTGGTGTTATCCCGGTTAAAAAAGCAGTCT
>JAZLIM010000001.1:0-5398 GCA_045617385.1 Treponema sp. | reverse complement strand
CGTAAACTGAAGCAGAAAGAACTTCAGGTTTGATGATGAAGAACAGGATTGCAGCGATTGTAGAAGCGGCAACTGTTGTCAGAAGTGTGTACATGATTGTTCTTCTGAAGATTTTTCCAGTTTCTTTGTTTCCGCCAAGAGTAGCAAGAGTAGAAAGAACAGAAACAGCAATAGCAGGAACTGCACAGAATTTGAAAAGTCTTGTGAAGACTGTAGCAACAAAATCACATACACTGTCGATTGCGCCAACGTGAAGTGATCCAAGGATGGCTCCGATTACAAGAGCACCAACCCACAAAATCAATTGTTTAACTGGTTTTTTCATTTTTAGTAATTACTCCGTATAGAAACATTGTATAGGATAATTACCAAGTGAACAATTAGTATTTATGATTCTGTTATTCTTCTGCTTCGTCAGGACAATATTTCAAAGCGTAGCTTAAGTCATTCATAAGTGTTTTGTCTTCGCCAAGAATTGTAATACCTTTTTTTATGACTTCTTTTGCTTCCGCAAACTGTTTTTTATTGAAATAGCGGGCGAATTCATTGTGTACCAGGGCTATTTCATTTGAAATCATTCGTTTTGTAATTTTTGTAATGGTGGTTTCATCCAGAAGGTCGGAATAGCTTTGTACTAAATTCATGGCATCTTCAAACTGTCGTGCGTCCTGAAGTTTCCAGGATTTTTGGGTAAGGAGATTTTCTGCGTTGCTTTTGCCGTCTTTGTTCAGTCCGTACTTTGAAGCAAAGTCGCGGGCAAAAGCGAGGCCCTGGTCATAGTCTTTGGAAGCAATGTAGGAAGAAAGGATATTTGTTGCTGTTCCCTGAAGAAGGCTGACACTTTCCGGACATTCACCTAAAAACTGAAAATTGGCTTCGGCCAGAGGAAGTGCTTCAAAATTTTTCCCTTTTTTGAAAAGGGCAGAAACACGATTATTGTAAATCATGTAAATAAGAATTTTGTCAGAAACTTCTTTTTTGTTCAGATAGTTTCTGGCAGGTACTATGTAATATCGGTTTCCGTCTGAAGAAGGTTTTTGAGTTCCGGGATTAAATCCGTGGGGATTTGTTGTTTCAACGCGGATTGTTTCGCCGTTAATCAAAACTTCACAGAAGGCATGATTGGGAGTTTGAATCGGGGTGCAGGGGAAACCTGCAATTTTTGAAAAATACAGATACAGAATAGAAGAAGAAACGCAGTTATAGATTCCATTATCCAGAGCTTCATTTATTTCAGTGGTATTTGCATTGTATTTTTCAAGGATATTTTCATACATGAAATCCAAAGTTGCTTCTGCAGCCTCTTCATTTGATTTCCCGCTTATAAAGCTCCGGTAATTCCAGGTAATCTGATCAATTCTTTCTATATACAAAGGCAGATTTTCTTCTGAAACACCAGAAGCAGTAAGCGAAACTGTAATCAGTTCTTCAGGTGTAAGGGCAAATAGAACGCCGGAAAAAATCGAAAATAATATAGAAAGAATTAGATATTTTTTCATTTTACCTTTTCGGAATTATCATCATTCAAAAGAATCACTTTGGGCTGCCATGAGTCAGCCTGGGATTCTTCAATCTGAGTATAGGTAACGATGATAACTTTGTCACCGGGACATGCTTTTCTTGCGGCAGCTCCGTTCAGACAGATTTCTCCTTTTTTGCCCGGGATGATGTAAGTTGAAAAACGTTCTCCGTTATTTACATTAAGGATATCAACTTTTTCCCAATTATGCATGCCGGCTTTTTTGCAGAGTTCTGTATCAATGCTTATAGACCCTTCGTAGTTCAGGTTTGCGTCTGTAACTGTGGCTCTGTGTAATTTAGCTTTTAAAACTGTAATTTCCATTTTTATTCCTTATTCAATTCAAGTGCTTTTTTGATTCCAAGAAGAACCAGCTCAGGGCAAAGTTCATCAAAAATCTTTGTGTCTTCAAAGATTCTTGAAAAACCTCCTGTTCCGATTATGTAGGGTTTTCTTCCGGCGAAGACGGTTTTTTCGTACTGGCTTATAAGTTCCTTAATGCCGCCAAGGTTTCCATAATAGAGTCCCGACTGAATTGCTTCCACAGTATTTGTTCCAAGTGAATGTTCCGGTTTTGCAATTTCAACAACAGGAAGTTTTGCAGTTCCGTTTGCAAGGGCATCCACGCTGATTCTCAAGCCCGGAAGAATTGCGCCGCCAAGGTATTCTTTTCCGGCGCTCACTACATCTATGGTTGTGGCAGTTCCCATATCAATGATGATCAGGTCTGTTTCCGGGTGAAGGGAAGTTGCTCCTACGGCACCGGCAATACGGTCAGCCCCGATTTCCTTTGGGTTTGCGTATTTCAGTTTAAGCCCGGTTTTGATTCCCGCCTGGATGAAAAGGGCACTTTTGTTGAAATATTTTGTGAAGGCACTGGAAAGTGAATAGTTGATTGAAGGCACAACGCTGCACACTCCAATGCGTTCAATGTCTTCCCAGTTAAAGCCGTTTTCGCGGATTACAGAACGGAAGAAAACTCCAAGCTCGTCAGAAGAACATCCAATGCTTGTGGTTTTACGGAACTGAAGAACCAGTTTATTATCTTGAAAAAGTCCGCCTGTTATCTGTGTGTTTCCGCAGTCAACTGTAAGAATCATATTTTCACCTCGTTTTTTATGAGTTTATTTATTGTTTCTGAAAGGTCAGAAAGGTTTTTAGTACAAATTGAAAATCCTTCTCTATTATAGATTCTGCAGGGATGGCTGTCATTTGTAATTTCACTTAAATCATTTGAAACTACGTAATCGGGCCGGAACTCTGCTTCGTTGTTGTCGTTGAAAACTTTAGAGACTGCCTCTTTTCTCTTGTCTTCGGAAGCATTGGATGTAAGCTTGAAAGCAATAAGCTTTGTGGTCTCACCGGCCCACAGTTTTATGGAATCCACAAGCTTCGGATTCTTTTTCATCTTTACAACAAGTTCCGTTCCGGCCGGAATCTTCGAAAACTCTCCGACCTGAAAATTTTCACCGTCAACCAGAACTTCAGTAGGGGAATAGTCGCTTACGGCAGCCGCATGAATTACGGCATCGTATGAACCGTTTCTGCATTCATTTTCTAAAATCTTCTGAAGTTCAGAAAAAGTCCTGTATTCAATAATCTTTGCGCGCTCTGATTTTACTGCCCGTTTTGAAACAAGCTCGGTAACCTCATTTCCGCATTCAGAAAGAAAATCGGAAATGAAAGCAGAAGTCTTTCCCGTAGAAAAATTACAGACTGCTCTTACGTTATCAATAGGCTCTTCGGAGCCGCCGCCTGTCACTAAAACTTTCATCTATGCGTTTCCCTTCAGAAGAGCTTTTTCTATGTATTCAACCGCTTCGGCAGGTTCAAGGAGGCGGCCAATTCCTTTGGTTCCGCAGGCAAGGGCTCCTTCTCCGCAGGGCAGAATCTGAGCTCCCCAGGTCTTCAGCTTTTCAAGGCTTTCCTGAACTGCCGGGTGCCGGAACATCTGGGTGTTCATGGCAGGCGCTATAAGAAGAGGCTTTTCAAAATTGTTTGCAAGGCATACAGCTCCAAAGAGATCATCTGCAAGGCCACAGGCAAGGCGGTTTATTGTGTTTGCACTTGCAGGATATGAAATGATCAGGTCGGCCCAGTTCTGTGCCAGGTTGATGTGAGGAATAGGATCCTCATTCCCGAACATGCTGGTTTCAAGCTTGTTGTGGGAAAGTCCTTCAAAGCTTGCTTCGCCAACAAATTTCAGAGCGTCTTCAGTTGCAATTACGCGGACTTCATAATCCTTTTTTGTAAGAAGACTGATAAGTGTACAGGCTTTGTAACAGCTTATAGAACCTGTAACATTAAGTAAGATTTTCTTTCCCATGCTAGACCTCAACGTTATCTATAAGGCGAACATCTTCAAGGAAAACTGCAGCATAAAGGCGGTTTTCTTTCTGTGTAACGTAATCTACCTTGAAGCCTGCTTTTTCAAGCTCAACTGTTTTTTCTTCAACTGAACCGGCTCCAGAAAGTATTTCGTGAAATTTTGGTGCCAAAGTAAGACCTTCAGGACTCAATTTACGGTTGCGGCTTGAAACAGCCAGCCCATTCTCTTCGCGGATAATCGGACACGGAACAAGTTTAACGTCCATGAAAAATGCTCTTACCATTCCTTCAAGAAGTTTGAACTGCTGGAAATCCTTTTCGCCAAAATAAGCGGTAGTCGGATTTACAATATTCAGAAGCTTCATTACAACTGTAAGAACTCCGTCAAAGTGTCCCGGTCTTTTTGCACCGCATAATTCTTTACTGAAATCTTTTTCGGTAAGCATGTATCTGTAATCATCAGGATACATTTCTGTGTAAGTGGGCGCAAAGAGAATATCAACGCCGGCTTTTTCCAGAAGTGCGCAGTCGTCATCAAAATTTGCAGGGTAGGTTTCCAGGTCTTTTTTGTCGTTGAACTGGGTCGGGTTCAGGTAAACGCTTACCACGCTGATGTCATTTTCGTTTATTGCACGCTGAATAAGGGAAAGGTGCCCCTGGTGGAGTCCGCCCATTGTTGGAACAAATCCTACAGATTTTCCTTCCAGTCCTTTTCTGATTTCTTTAAGTTCCGAAGCACTCTTTATGATTTTCATATTTATTTTCCTTATGTTTATTCTGATTTATTTGATTTCGTCACCGCTTGGGAAACTTGCGTTTCTTACGTCAGCGGCATAACTGTTGAAGGCGTTTTTTACAAGTTCCAGCCCGTTCATGTACTGTCGTACAAAGCGCATCTTAAAACCTGAAAGGCCAAGCATATCCTGAAGAACAAGAACCTGCCCGTCGCAGTCGGCGCCGGCCCCGATTCCAATAGTAGGGATGCTTACACTTTCTGTAATTGTTCGGGCAAGGCTTGCCGGGATGCATTCCAGAAGAAGTCCGAAGCAGCCTATTTCTTCTGCAATCTTTGCTTCTTCAATAATTTTTGCGGCAGCTTCTTCGGTTTTGCCCTGCATTTTGTGTCCACCAAAGGCATTATAAAATTGCGGGGTCAGACCTAAGTGAGCCATTACAGGAATGCCGCTCTGAACAAGGTGTTTAAGAATATCTTCCTGGCCGAAAACGCCTTCGATTTTTACGGCGTTGGCACCGGCAACTAAAAGTTGTCCTGCACATTCGGTAGCGTGTTCAAGACCTTTTCTTGTAGAAAGAAAGGGCATGTCGGCAAGAATGAATTTGTCTGGAGCGCCGTTCCGCACACTTCTTGTGTGCTCTGTCATCCATTCCATTCTTGCAGGCACAGTTGAATTTTCGCCGTGCATGGTCATGGCGCAGCTGTCACCAATCAAGATGGAGTCGATTTCTGAATCGTTTACGATTTTTGCAAAAGAAGAATCGTAACATGTAATCATGGAAATTTTTCGATGTTCCTTTTTGAATTTAAGGAAA